>JAAYIP010000059.1 GCA_012523435.1 Bacteroidales bacterium
GTATCGATGTTTTCCAGGCTTTCGATACGTTGGATATCTTTCTGGCAAGAAACGAGAAGAGCCATCCCGATCTTCAGCGGGATGGCGCTTCTCGTCAATGTTGCTACTCTGCGGTTTTTCATTTTCTGAGGCCAACCGCCGATGGACTAGAGTTTCCTTGATCGTACGGTTGTTGATTCATTGATCCAGCCACCAACACGGTATTGGTCACCGTCTTTCATTGTACGGAAGAAGCACTCTTCGTTTGTTGGGAAGTAACCGGAGTAGGTGTCAATAAGGGTTTTAGCTTCATCAGAGACATCTGGGTCAACAGATCTTGCTTTAATGAATTTATCTACAGCTGCCCAGAAAACAGTTTTTCTTTCAAAATCATCTGAGGAGATCTGGTCTCGCACAGCGATGTAGATTTGTCCGATCAGGAGGTATGGCTTTCCCCAGTTAGGCCTTGTTTCGATAGCGTTTAAAGCTAATGAACGGGCTTTTTGGTACTCTTTAAAGTGCTGGAAGTTCAGCATAGCCAACTGATAATACATATCGGCCAGTTCAGGTGATTCTTTGCCCAATTCGATTGCATTTTCCAGATACTCACTGGCTTTGCTCCAGTCTTCACGGCGCAGGAAGATAGCTGCCAGGTTATAAGCGGCTTCAGCAGAAGGGTCCAATGCATAAAGAGCTTCTGATGCATCAGCAAAAAGATTGCTGTCGGTACATCCGGCTCTCCGAATTTGTTTGGTTATCTTGTTAAGCCATTCAATGTCATCCTTAAGGGCGCTGAATTTTGGGCCATAAAGGGATATTAGGGCATCACAATTAGCAGCACCAGAGGTGGAGAAATAGGATTCGATACCATCCACAGCCATGGTGAAACCTTCATCATCCGGAGTTAGTTTTAGATTTGCTTCAGCGACTTCCATGGTGATTTCGTAGTCGTTCAGAACCTGCTCTGCATCAATCATCCCATCGAGAAACAACTGGCGACTGGTCTGCATATAGGTAAGGATGACTGCAGCTGACGACCGGGGCCCCATCAGTTCAATGGATTTTTTCAGTATCTCATAGGCAGTTTGATAATCTTCCTTCCGATATTTGAGGATGGAGATTGCTTTTTGCCCTAACACATAACCTTCGGGATAGGTGGGGTGATCTTTAAAATGGATAGCCCTCTGATCATAAATCCACATGAGCGAATCGATCAGGATAGCCTGCTTGGCAGCATCAGCCTCCCCCTCGATCCGTGTTTTGTACATGATTTCTCCGTTGATCCAGAGATTAACGGAATACTTGGGGCAAGTTTCTATCGTTTTTTTCCACCATGGGAGAGCGTCTTTGTAGTTGTCCTGCTTATAAAACTCCCGGTAGAGGGAATAGTTCATCAGGCACTGGTCGGGATCGTCTCCCAATTTGTCGTTTTGTGCCGCCAAGGGTCCGGCAATCATTAAAAGTACCAGTGTTAGAGCAAATAATCTTGCTTTCATGATCGGAAGAAATTTATCGTTAATCGTACTTGTATTTTTGAAACCAGAAATCATGCAGCGTCAGTTGAAAAGTTAATGTTCCGTATGTTTCCCGTATAAGCTCTTTCTGCAGAGTTCCGCGTCGGCCCATTTCTAGGATGATGTTCAGGGAAGACTGGGTGCTTGTCCTGTTCCTGTCTCGTATCGGAAACCCAGCACCAAAAGTGATGCCAAACTCGCTAAGCTGCTCTCCGTGCAGCTGTAGGAAGGTTTCTGAGTAACGGAATCCGGCACGATAACGCACCCGGTGGAGGTATCGGGTCATGGAAGATGCATCGGGGATGTACTCCACGCCAGCGATGAAATCCCGGCTGTTTGCCATTGAATCTTTGAGGCCAAGAAAGGATGATTGTGACCAATTCTGGGTACGGTACTCCAAACCGGCAGTCAGCTTGTTCTTCTTCCCAAAAGTAATCCCTCCGCTCCAACTGGTTGGCAGAATCACCGAATTAGTCGGACTCTCTTCGTACAGCAGGGTGTCGGTAAAACCGGAACCAACGGAGGTAACCAAATACCTTGATTCAGTCCGGAGGTCACTGTTATTTTTATAGGTTCCTCCCAACGTGATAAAATTGTCGTTTGGCAGCGGTAGGTGTAGCTGAGCTCCAAAATCCAGGGCAACATCACCAATGATCGCGGTTCTGGTCGAATAGGTGCTGAAGTACATCGAATCGACTGGAATGATCAGACTCTTGGTATGGGCCACCGGACCAAAGATATAGGAGAAGTTAAATCCTAGAGAAAAGTAGGCCTTATCGCTACTGCCCCTGATGGAAAACGTCAGAGGCGTGATCGATTGGCTGATGAGAAACTGACTGATTCCCCCTGATCCAGTGAAACGGGAGGTGACACTGCCCATTTGTGGGTGCTCCTCCGTTGAAGCCATGTTGTAACCAACATTGCTGTAGGGCAATACACCAATGCCCGCTTTCCACCAACGTAAAATCGGGAAAGCCATACCGACATAAGATACACCCACGTTATTGGTCGATCGACGAAGATCAGATGATCGAAGAAGAGCCATTCGGTCAAATGCCGCCATCTCAAAGATGAAATTCAGCGAATCAAAGGCTCCCAAACTTGCAGGATTCAGGAGGTTGAGATTTTTAGAAGATGGCATGGCAGCCGATAAGCCACCCATTGCCTGACTACGGCCAGTGGTGCGATTTACCAAGTCACCTATGCCAAAGCGCGAGTAAGGCGACGTGGTAAGGTTCTGGGCCCCGACGGGCTCAAATAGAACGAAAACCGCCAATAGCAGCGGAATCCATCGCAGTAGATAGTTATTTCTCATTGGAACTTTCATCAACCGCACCAGACCCGCTAATTTCCTGGTTTTCAAACATCAGGATACTATTCAGGCCCATTAAAACTAAATTATCGGATACAAATATGGTGTTTTTTACCAGTTCCGACAAGAACCCTGCATCGCCTCCGGTTAAAATCACCTCTAATTCGTTGTATTTGTTTCTCAATGAGTTGATTGAATTGTCAATCTCGTAAATCAAACCATTGATCACACCTGCCCGAATGGCTTCAGGTGTATCCCGACCAATCAGGGGCACCTCCCCTGAAGGTTCAACTGCCGGTAAACTAAACGTTTGCTCATGAAGCGCTGTGAACCGCATCCGCATCCCTGGTGAAATGTTGCCTCCGGGATAAAAACCATCGGCTAACACTAAGTCATAGGTAATAGCAGTCCCTGCATCAATAACCAGAACTGGCTTGCCGGGAAATAACATCCTGCCGCCTACAACTGCAGCAATGCGATCTTTTCCGAGTGTCTCCGGTGTTTTATAGCCTATCGTCACAGGCATGGGCAGCTGAACACTCATCTCAGTAAAACTGATTCTTCGATGGGTGAATACTAACGTTAACCATTTGGGGATTTCTCGAGCTGTGCTGATAATCACCTTGTTAATATCAGGATTTTGATCCAGAATGTGATTAATCTTTTCCTCCGACCAATCAGATACGGTATCGTGCCATATCATCTTGCTGGAGTCAAAGAGGGCAACCTTGATTTTGGTGTTTCCTGCGTCGATGATCAGATTCATGAGGGTGATTTTAAGTTTTTTTTGCTACCTCATCACTACCGGAGGGATCAAAATGAAATCCCTGCAACAGTTCCAATGCCTTCGACACGCTCTTGACATTCCCGAAACTTAGGGTGAGCTTTTGGTTCACCTCTTTCATGTGGCATCGTTTAGAATTCTTCTGGACATAAAGGAGGACAGCCGTAAATTCCGGTGATTGGTAAAATCGCGATTCCGGATCGCTGACAAAGTAGAGCACCATTCGGTCATTCTTCAGCTGAATTCGCTCTATGCCATATTGCATCGCCATCCATCTCAATCGGACTACATTAATCAGCTCAAGGGTCTGAGTTGGGATTTCCCCAAATCGATCGGTTAGATGATCACAGAATCTTTTAAGAGCCTTAGGATCAGGAACTTCATCGAGCTCACGGTAGAGCCTGACCCGCTCACGGGTGCTCTCAATGTACGATTCTGGAAATAATAATTCCAGGTCGGAGTCGATGGAAGGATCAGTAACATACCCTTCCCCAATCTTTCGTCCCCTGTTGGCCATCAGTCCCTGGTCTTGGGTTAGCATCGCGCTGCCCTTCTCCGGCAGGGCATCTGGATCTTTATTCTCCTGTTTCATTTCGGAGGAGAGCTCACTGATGGCTTCATTCAGGATCTTTTGGTAGGTTTCAAAGCCGATATCGGCAATAAATCCACTCTGTTCCGCTCCTAAAAGGTTACCTGCCCCCCGGATGTCTAGGTCCTGAAGTGCAATATTAAACCCGCTTCCCAGCTCGGAGAAATCAGCAATGGCCTTCAACCTACGCCTGGCCTCTGGTGTAAGCAGATGTAGCGGTGGAGCAATCAGGTAACAGAAGGCCCTTTTGTTGGATCGGCCAACTCGCCCGCGCAGCTGGTGTAGATCGCTCAGACCGAAATGGTGTGCATTATTGATGATGATGGTGTTGGCATTGGGGATATCCAACCCGTTTTCAATTATCGAAGTGGCAATGAGGATATCGTAGTCTCCATTGATAAACCCCAGCATTCTGTCTTCCAGTACTTTTCCCTCTAGCTGACCGTGGGCAACAACGGTTCTTGCCTTTGGAACAATCCGGTTAACCATTCCTTCGATTTCTCCAATATTCTGTACCCGGTTGTGGATGATAAAAACCTGGCCATCACGATCTAGCTCATAATCAATGACTTCCCGAATAAATTCTTCATTCAGGGTTTGAAGTTCGGTAATCACTGGCTGGCGGTTAGGCGGAGGCGTGTTGATGACCGACAGGTCGCGGGCACCGAGCATCGAAAACTGCAGGGTACGGGGAATCGGGGTGGCGGTAAGAGTGAGGGTATCCACATTAGTTTTCAATTGACGCAGTTTCTCTTTGACAGCCACTCCAAATTTCTGTTCTTCATCAATAATCAAAAGGCCAAGATCTTTGAACTTGACATTCTTGCCGACGAGCTTGTGTGTCCCGATGAGAATATCAACCTCACCATCTTCGACCTCACGGAGGACCCTGGATTGTTCACGCGAAGCTCTAAGGCGACTGGTATATTCCACCTTGCAGGGGAAATCTTTGAGTCGCTCTTTAAAAGTTTTGTAGTGTTGCAATGCCAGGATGGTGGTGGGAACCAGCACTGCAACTTGTTTTGAGTCGGTTACAGCTTTAAACGCGGCGCGAACAGCCACTTCAGTCTTTCCAAACCCGACATCGCCGCAAATCAGACGGTCGGCCGGAACGGCAGATTCCATATCCGCCTTAACGTCTTGAGTAGCTTTGTATTGATCGGGGGTGTCCTCGTAAAGAAAGGAGGCTTCCAATTCGTGCTGTAGATAGGTGTCGGTCGAGAAAGCAAATCCTTCCGTAGCTTTTCGCTTGGCATACAGAAGGATAAGATCTTTAGCGATATCCTTAAGTTTGGATTTTGCCTTTGCTTTAAGGGCTTGCCATGCCCCGGATCCGAGCTTATAGATTTTGGGTGTTTCTCCTTCCCGTCCTTTGTATTTTGAGATCCGGTGCAGCGAATGGATGCTGACATAAAGAACATCCTGATCGCGGTATACCAATCGTACAGCTTCCTGCCTCCTCCCGTTGATTTCAACTGTTTCCAGACCGCCAAACTGTCCAATCCCATGATCGACATGAACTACATAATCTCCTGGGTGCAGGTCAGTGAGCTCCCGGATGCTGATGGCCTCTTTTTTGCCAAAGGAGGAGCGGACTTTAAACCGGTGATATCGTTCGAAGATCTGATGATCGGTAAGAAGAGCCAATTTCAGGTCATGATCATAATAACCCTCATGCAAGGCCACTCCCAATTCATCAATCTGGAGTGTGGCAGGATGATTCTGAGAGCCCGGATTACCTATTTCTACGGCTCCCTGGTCGCTTTCTGGCGAGATAATGGATCGCAGTCGATTCAGTTGCTTGGAATTGTCAGAAAGCAGGATGGTGCGATAGCCCTCCTCAGCGTTTCCGGCGATTTTCTCCCGCAGTAAATCGAAATTTTTGTTGAAAGCGGGTTGTGGGGTGGTCGAAAACAGGTAGCTGGCGGCTGGTGGAAAGAAATGGTTCTGGCCAAATTCTATCACCTGGGATTGAGCGATTCGGTTCAGCAGTTCATCGGGGTTGACCAGTTTTTTTCTGAAAATGGCCGGATCAACCATGCCCTCATCTTCAAATTGGATGGTCTCGCTCAAGCCCCGGAGATCATCGGAGGCTATCAAATCAATGGCTTCAAGAATCTGTTCCATCCGGTTGATGCTGTAAGCCAGATCGCGGCTCCAAACCTGACTAGCTTGGGGGAAAAAGTCAAAAAGCGTTTGTACCGCCTCCTGTCCCAGCTTCTCATTCAGATTAGGAACGATGGAGATGCGATCGATTTTGTTGCGCGACAATTGGTCTTCGACATCGAAATTTCGAATCGATTCAACCTCATCTCCCAGAAAATCAATTCGATACGGAAATTCGGCGGAATAGGAGAAGACGTCGATGATTCCACCTCTGACAGCATATTGACCTGGTTCCCAAACGAAATCAGACCGATGGAATCCATACTCCTGCAGCACTTCAATCACGAAATCCATACCCAGTTTTTCGCCGGGGCGCATGATCAGAGTGTTTGACTGCAGCTCTTTGCGTGATACGACTCTTTCGAGGAGGGCTTCGGGATAGGTAACGACAATCGGTCGATTGTTTCTGGTGGCCAGCTTATTGAGGACTTCGGTGCGCATCAGGATATTGTCCTTGTCCATCTGTTGCATCCGGATGGCCCGCTTGTAACTGGAGGGGAAGAAATAGACATGCTCTTCGTCCAAGAGATGAGTCAGGTCGTTGAAAAAATAGGCCGCTTCCTCCCTTTCTGTAAGCAGAATGAGTCTGGCTTTCCGGTTGATCTGGGATAGGGCAGCGAGAACCAGTGCTGCACTTGATCCGGACAATCCATTCAGGTGCGCGGTTTTGTTCTCCCCGGGCTCCATGAAGCTGATCAGCCGCGCGATATTGGGATGTTTTTGATAGAGGGATAGAAGTTCGCTTGCTGTCATAGCGCGGCAAAGATAGCAAGGAATTGCCAATGGCAATCATGCACTCCAGGGGTGTACGGGTGATTATCTGATCCAGTAACCCAGGTTAATGAAAATGATCGGTTTTTTTGAGCCAGTCGATCCCATCAGCGTGAGTTCGAGTGGCCCAACCGGACTGCTATAGCCGTAAGTTAATCCCATTCCGGCGAGGGATGTTTTGGGGTCGAGAAACTTGTCGAAAGAGTCGAATGCTTTGGCTACGTTGCATTTAAGGGTAAAGTAATGGTTGTTCCGAAAGCGGTATTGGAGATCGGTGCGCAGCACAATGGCATGGTTGGAGGCCCGCTCCATATATTCGCTCCCCACAAAGGGGATCAGACTTTTGTGGTAATAACCTAGGCCGCCAAGATAGGTGCGATACGGATAGGGGATGGTGTCGCCAAAGGCAAAGCCGGCCATCAGGGAGGGTTGGAGGCTGAATTTTTCCGACAGAGGGATTGCTTGTCTGTATCGCATATCAAGAATCAGGGCTGGATGTATCTTACCCGAGATGAAGCTGTTAACGCCTCTAACCGTAAGCTCTGCTTTCTGGCCAGAGGTAGGATAAGGGACCCGATTGAAGTTATCTAGCCTCAATTGCCCGTAAATGTTGATCATTCGGGAGTTAAAGGCATCAATTTCCCAGTCGCTAACGTTAGGTGAAAACCAGGCCAGCTCACTTTGAATCCCAAAATCAGAGGCATAAATCTCTCTCCAGGTAGTTCTTAGCAGGAACTCAACGAGCAAATCGCGATAGATATAGCTTCGTATCCGGCGGCCATCCAAGTAATCATAGGCATAGATCCGGTTGAATTCGGCGGCGAGGCCGTATTGATTCTTGTCTTTGAACAAGAAATAGTAGGAGCTTCTCAGGTGTGGGTTCTCCCCCAGGTTGAGGTCGATGGACAGCTGATCCCCTTTTTTCCAGGTGTTTTTAAAATTAGCTCGCGCTAAGAGACTGGCGTTGAATAGGTTGTCAAAATGAGCCCCGATATGGACCAGGTTTTGTTCTTTTTCTTCGGTACGGACGGTAAGCCTAACGCCATCGATAACCGGGTCGAGCTGGTAGGTGACTTTGACGAATTCGTTGGTGCCGTAAACGCGTTGCAGGGCACGGTAGATATCTTTCGGGGTGAGCCAGGCTGGGAAGGGCAGGTTCATTTTGAGTTTAACATAATCGGGACTGACATGTTCCAGTCCGGTAAACACCATCTCTTTCACGTACACAGAATCTACTTTTGGCAGTGGCTGGACTGGTTTGGTTTGACCCGGATACCGGTTGAGTTGATCGGCAAGTTTTTTTAGCTCCGAGAAATGCCCTCGCGCGATTCGCTCCCCATCGCGCATGATCTCATCTGCCATTCCGAACGACATAGTGCTGGCGCCGGGCGTTCGTGGGCGGATGAGGATATCGCACAACTCCCGGTTGCGGATGTTGACATCTTCCCGCGTCAGGGAGCTGATCTGTTTCATGATGCTCACGACGGATTTGAGCTCGTTTTTCTCATAAAGATCCCGTTGTACGTCCACTCCGATAATGATATCGGCTCCCATGTTTTTGGCCTCTTCGGCCGGGAAATTGTTTATAAAACCACCATCTACCAATAATTTACCGTGCAGTTCCACCGGTGTGAAGGCGGTTGGAATGGCCATGCTGGCACGGAGGGCATCATGGAGGACTCCGGTGGACAAAATGACCTGTTCTCCCTTGACGATATCGGCCCCAATGCAAAGGTAAGGCCTGGGTAACTGATTGAAATTCCGGATATTATATGCAGGCCACGTGAGCCCGGCCAGCATGTTAGTGATATTAGTACCGGCGACGAGCCCCGCCGGCAGGTGAACACCCTCCTTGGTGATCGGGAAATCATAAAAATACTTCTCCAGCTCTCCTTTGTATTCGAAGGAGAGGTCGGAGCGGGGAACCGCATCGGTCAGCACACTTTCCCAATCCATCTCCAATACTAGTTGTTTCATCTCATGGGAGTTCATTCCCATGGCGTACATAGCTCCCACGATAGAGCCCATGCTGGTTCCGGCGACATAATCAACCGGCATACCCACCTCTTCGAGCACACGGATAACCCCGATATGAGCCAGCCCAGCTGCTCCACCACCACTGAGAACCAGTGCCACTTTTGGCCGGGATTGAGCAGAAGATAGATCTGGCAAGAGGGCGAAAAAGCATGCCAGGAGAAGAATGATTATTCTCCGTTTGTATGGGGTTCGGAATCGCATGGTTCGGTTATTGATGGGTAAAGATATCAGTTAGCCATGGAATTCTTCACGTTAGAGGTAAATTTCTGGAAATTCTTCTTGCCCTCCTGATCAACTATTTTGTTGCAGAAACTCCTCCAGCAGCTCAACCATCCGGAGACTCCCAACATAATACGGAGTTCGTTGGTGTAGCGAGGTGGGTTTCTGGTCGAGGGTGCGTTTTTCGCCATCGGAAGCCTTTCCGCCTGCTTGCTCAGCTATGAATGCTATGGGATTACACTCATAGGCCAGCCTCAGTTTCCCCGATGGAGCCTTTGCAGTTGATGGGTAAAGGAAGATCCCGCCTTTCAACAGGTTTCGGTGAAAATCGGCCACCAGCGATCCGATGTACCGTGATGTATAAGGCCTGGAGGTGGGAGGATCAATCTCTTGGCAGTATTTAATGTATCGCTTTACCCCGTCAGGAAATCGTGCATAGTGGCCTTCGTTGATGGAGTATATCGTGCCGGTTTCCGGCATCCGGATATCAGGATGAGAAAGGCAAAATTCGCCAATGGATGGATCCAGGGTAAAGCCATTCACTCCCTTACCCGTCGTGTAAACCAACATCGTGGAGGAGCCGTAAATTACATACCCAGCAGCCACCATCCGGCTCCCTTCCTGAAGAAAATCTTCCTGCCCGGCCAGGTGCCCCCGCTGCGTGACCCTGCGGTAGATCCCGAAAATCGTTCCAACGGAGACATTAACATCCACGTTCGAAGATCCGTCGAGCGGATCCATCAGGAAAATGTACTTCCCATCGCGCGAGAGATTGTCCTCAAACGTGATGATTTCCGAGTTTTCCTCCGTTACAAAGCCACACACCTCTCCGCTGGCTTTCAATGCGGATATGAATGTCTGATCGGCAAAAAGATCGAGTTTAACCTGCTCTTCGCCCTGGACATTCACCTCCCCGGATTCCCCCAAAATATCCACTAATCCGGCCTTGTTGATCTTCTTGCTGACAATCTTAGCCGCTATGCCCAAGTGACTTAGGAGCCTCGAAAGCTCTCCTTTTGCGTAGGGGAAATCAGCTTGCCGCCTGATGATAAACTCATTGAGCGTGGTTATGTGGTAGCTTTTCATTTTTTGCCTTAAAGTAGATAACTTTTAGGAAAAGTTGACAACTTTGACCCCATGATCGTGCACAAATTTGGAGGGGGTATCCTAAAAACCCCGGAAGCTGTACAGCACCTCTTGGGGCTGCTTCGAACGGCCGAACAGCCAGCCGTGGTGGTGTTGTCTGCTCTAAACAAGATGACCAACGCTTTTGAACAGCTGGTCGCTAATTGGCGGATAAAAGCTGATACAGAGCGTATGTTACTGCAAATCCTTGATTACCATTTTAATATGGTCAGCCAGCTCTGTTTAGACCCGGATTCGGCCTGGAAAAGATACCTGGAACCCTATTTCAAGGAGATCAGAGAGCTCCTGAATAAAGAGCCGGGTTCCTCAGCGGACCGTGATTACGATCAGCTGGTTGTGTACGGAGAATTGTTATCGACGGCCTTGATTAGAACCTATTTTGAGGAGCAGGGATTTGCTTGTGATTATCTGGATGCCAGGGATTTAGTGATAACAGATTCGGTGTACCGAGATGCAGGGGTTGAATGGCAACAGTCGCGTGAAAAAATTCTGAATGCGATGGGCCAATCACGTGGAATCGTGATAACCCAGGGGTTTATTGGGAGGGCTTCAAATGGCGACTCGGTGACTCTTGGCCGGGAGGGCTCTGATTTCACTGCTGCCATTTTTGCGCATTGCCTGGACGCCCGTGAGGTATGGATCTGGAAAGACGTGGCAGGCATCTTGAATGCCGACCCGGTGGATTTCTCCGATACCTTTAAATTGGATGAGATCTCCTACCTCGAAGCCATTGAACTGGCCTATTTCGGGGCCAAGGTGATACACCCAAAAACGATCAAGCCATTGCAGAATAAGGCTATTCCATTGTGGATCAGGGATTTTTGGCATCCGGAGGAGTCAGGCACCCATATTCATGAACTGGATAAAGCGCTGATCAGCGGGCCGCTGTATATTCTGAAAAGAGATCAGGTGTTGATCTCTTTTCAACCTCGCGATTTTAGCTTCATTGTGGAGGACCAGCTTGCGGAGATCTTTGCTCATCTGTCACGATTCCGAATCAAAGTTAACCTGATGCAACATGGGGCTGTCAGTTTTTCTATTTGTGTTAATGCGGATATGGACCGGATCAATGCCCTGATTCAATCAATGTTGCCGCGGTTTAGGATTCTCTATAACAGTGGGTTGGAGTTAGTGACTATCCGTCGCTATCACCCAGAATCGATCCGGAGAATGACCGAAGGCCGAAGGATTCTGGTCCAACAGTTAAGCCGGAAAACTGCGCGATTTGTCTTAGCGTAAGCAGAGCTGCATGTCGTGTCCAGACCGGTTAGGGCGAATGTTGACTTGCGGGAAAAGTAGTATCTTTCCCTGATGTTTTCATTGAGAAAAGTGTAACCTTAAAGCTTGAGAACAAAAGAATTACCGGGATCTCTAGTGCTGTGGCTGCCAATAGGATTGGCCTCCTTTTTCCTCTACTCGTCGGCCTTCTTCCCTCTGCTAAACTCCGATGATGCCATTAATATCCTGATGATCAAAGATCTTCAGCTGCCTCAGGATTGGTATCCCTGGGGCCAGGATCGGGGTGGAGCATTGATACCCCTGCTGGCATGGCCACTGCATCATCTTCTCGGATTATCGGTGGTCTGGGCAGAATCCATCATCCATTATCTAATTCTTTTTGTGGGCTTTGGATTCTTGTCCAAGGTTTTTCATTCCCGCTTAAGCGTGACCATCTTAGCCATTGCATGGTTTTTCCCTACCTACTGGTTTTTTGGTTTTCTGAGATTTCCTTTTGGGGTCCAGTACTCCCTGATCCCGTTAGCCCTGTACCTGACTTTTATCAAAGAGTACCCTAACCCCACCAACCGGATGAGCCCAGTCGCCCTGATCCTGTCTGTGCTGCTGCTGGCATTGTCGTTGTGGGCCTCTGACCTCACCGTAACTTGTATCCTTTCGATTTTACTAGTTATTGGGTATCGGTCAATCAATGAGCGAATTGCGTTATCACAGGTGCTGAGGAGCCAGCAATTCTACCTGCCCCTGGGAGTGAGTACGCTAAGCCTGCTGTTGATCTTCCTGGCTAAGGATCACGCCATTAAAACAGAAGCTTATAATCAAACGATTTTTAATACCATCCCCCAAATTGGTGAGTCGATCAGCCTGCTGGCCACCAACCTCTGGCAAATCTTAAGCTTTCAGAAGGAAACCTGGCTTCTTAGTCTGTTCGGAATTCTCACGATTGTCCTGATTGGAGCCCTGATTCTCCATAAACCCAGAGTGGCTGGGAAACAACGATATCTATTCCTGTTTTTTTTGATCGATATGTTGGCCTTATTGGGCCTAATTGTACTCTCAAACTGGGCTTACCTGAATGGCCTATCGCGCAGATATTTTTCCGGGATCTATATTGGAATGCTGATCCTGATCCTGATCGGAATTGAAAACTTGAATTCCAAAAGAAGAATATTCCAGTTTCTTGCCCTGATGATAGCACTGCTTGGGGGCTATAGTAGTATCCATTACCTGAAATTGGTGTACCCGAAAACCCTCCAGCCGATGATTAAAGTGGTGGGAGAGCTGAAAACACTGGGCGATATCGGTATTGTGGCGGATTACTGGAATTCGTATATCTCCGCCTGCCCGGATCCATACCACATAGCCGCTATCCCGCATGAGCGCGAATTTAACCGCCGGCCCGAACAGATTAGGGAGGTCTTCTCTAAACCAAAGCTTTATGTTATCAAAGATATGTGGATGGAGGAATTCCCTGATTCCTTGATGCAGTATGGCTATTTCCTCAAAAGAAAGGGTGATCCGATGAACCTGGCAAACTGTGCGATAAGTGAGTACGAGCGAGTGCCGCGACTTCAACAGTACACGGTTCACGATCTGCTAACCATCCAGGACCAGATCCTGACCGACTCGATTAGCGGAAATACGGTCGTTTTGGCTGATTCATCTTGCCATGAATGCTCTGGTAAACATCTGGTTTATGGTCCCGATACCTCCTTGGGTCATGGATCGTACCAGGTTGGCTTCTATTTGCGCGTGGATGATGCTCGGGATGGGAAGGATATCGCCATCCTTGATGTCACTGCCAATTACGGTCACCGAAAACTACAAAGCTTGGTGATTAAATCGGAACAGGTTGATGATGATGAGTTTGCGTATTACTGGCTCGAGCTGAACCTGGAGGAGTATCAGAAAAATGTGGAGTTCAGGGTGTTGTACCTCGGCCATTCGGCCATCACGTTTCATCATGTACTGCTAAGGGAAATCAGATAACTGCGATATCTTTAAAATTGAAATAAATCGATCATGAGAGTGATAACATTTGGAGAGGTGATGTTGCGCCTGGCAACGCCGGGATATCTCCGGTTTGGACAGAGTACCAGCCTCAGCGCAACATTTGGCGGCGCCGAAGCCAACGTGGCAGTCTCCCTTGCCAATTTCGGGATTCCTGTTGATTTCATAACCCGGTTGCCGCAGAACGACATTGCTGCTTCCTGTACAGCAGAGCTCCGGAAATTCGGAGTCGGAGTGGACAAAATCATTTATGGCGGCGACCGTATGGGAATCTATTTCCTAGAAACAGGAGCAGTCAGCCGGAGTAGTAAAGTTATTTATGACCGTGCTCACTCCTCTCTTGCTGAGATCACTCCAAGCATGATCGATTGGGACACGGTGCTGGAGGGTGCTACCTGGTTTCATTGGACTGGAATTACCCCTGCGGTTTCCCAAGGCGCGGCTGATGCATGCTTGGAAGCGATCCAAAAAGCCAACGAAAAGGGTATCATGGTCTCCTGTGACTTGAACTACCGAAAGAATCTTTGGAAATATGGCAAAGGGGCCGGAGAAGTGATGCCAGCTCTGGTAGCTGGCTGCGATATCATTCTTGGCAATGAGGAGGATGCTGATAAGGTGCTGGGTATTAAGCCAGAAGGAGTCGACGTGACGGCCGGACTGGTTGAAGGTAACGCTTATGAGTCCGTTTCCAAACAGATCATGAGCCGCTTCCCAAAATGCAAAAAAGTGATCACTACCCTCCGTGGTTCTATCAATGCAAATCAGAATGAGTGGTCGGGTGTTTTATGGAACGGGACTTCTCTGTTGACAGCCCCCCGCTACCGGATCACTGATATTGTTGACCGTGTCGGGGGCGGTGATGCCTTCATGGGCGGACTGATCTATGGTTTGCTCTCCTATGGTGATGATCAGGAAGCCTTAAACTTTGCTGTGGCGGCTTCTTGTCTGAAGCATACCATTTATGGTGATTATAATCTGGTTACGGTTGAAGAGACCGAAAAACTGATGTCAGGTGATACCTCCGGTCGGGTTGCCCGGTAATGTACTGAAAATCAGTGGAGTAAGGTAGTTGTTGATCTGATTAAGGGTTTAACGATCAAACTCAAGCACCATTCCCCGTTCCGATTCATTGAACTGGCCCTGGTCGTAAGCCAGGTGGCCGTTGACGAATGTTTGGCACACCCTGGATTTCAGGAGGGTACCTTGCAGGGGCGACCAGCCGCACTTATATAATATATTATGTGAATTGACTGTCCAGGGGTCGTTTGGGTCCACTATAACCAGGTCGGCATAGTAACCCTCGCGGATATATCCACGGTTTTTGATACGGAATATTTCTGCAGGGTTGTGGCACATTTTTTCCACGATACGTTCGACCGGGATGATTCCTTGGTGGTGGAACTGGAGCATCAGGGGGAGGGAGTGTTGGACCATTGGAGCGCCTGATGGGGCGAGGGTATAGGGTCGGTCTTTTTCTGCCAGGGTATGTGGGGCGTGGTCTGTGGCGATGATATCCAGGTGGTTATCGAGTAGGGCGGCAATGAGGGCCTCCCGATCCTCTGCCCGTTTGATTGCCGGGTTCCATTTGATGAGGGATCCCTTAGCCTCATAATCCTGGTCGTCGAACCAAAGATGGTGTACGCACACTTCGGCTGTGATCAATTTTTGAGATAGTCGGGCACTTTTTCCCAGCAGGGAGATTTCCTGTGCGGTGGAGAGGTGGATCAGGTGGAGGCGCGACTTATGTAGTTGGGCCAGGCTAACGGCCAGGCTACTGGCCTGGAAACAGGCTTCGGTGCTCCGGATCAGTGGGTGCATCTCCATGGGGATATCATCGCCATAGCGGCTTCTGTATGTTTCCAGATTTTTCTTGATGATCGTATCATCTTCCGCGTGTACCGCGATTGGTAATTTGCGGAGTCGGAAGATGGCATCGAGAGCTTGTGGGTCGTCCACCAGCAGATTTCCCGTCGAGGAGCCCATGAACACTTTGATTCCGCAGGTAGTTCTTGGGTCGGTTTTCTTTAGTTCTTCGATGTTATCGTTAGTTGCTCCGATAAAGAACCCAAAGTTGGCGATGCTTTTTGAGGCGGCCAGGCTGATCTTTTCGTTTAGCAGGGCTTGAGTGGTTGTTGAAGGTGTGGTGTTGGGCATATCCATGAAGGATGTTACTCCACCGGCCACTGCGGCTTTGGGTTCAGTATAGAGGTCGCCCTTATGAGTAAGGCCTGGTTCGCGGAAGTGCACCTGATCGTCGATCACGCCTGGGAGGAGCCATTTACCTTGGGCGTTGATGATTTCGGTTTGTGGTGCGACTGAGGGGGGGTAGGTATCAGCCCAGATTTTTTCGATGTATTGACCGCGGATCAGCAGGTGCCCGGTAAAGTTCCGGTTTTCGTTGATAATCCGGGCATTGGTGATCAGCGTTGATTTCATGGCCGATTGCTAATATGTTTCGCGTAGTTTCTGCGTAGGCTACTGATTTTCATCCGGATAACGCCCATAAAAGCTTCGCTAAAAATTCCGCCGCTCATTTTGGATGTTCCGATTTCTCGGTTAATGAAAATCACGGGAACTTCGACGATGGGGAATCCCAGTTTCCATGTTTTGAATTTCATTTCGATCTGGAAGCCGTAGCCTTTCATTCGGATTTTATCCAGATCAAGTTTTTCCAGGAGGGTACGTGACAGGCAGACGAAGCCGGCGGTTGCGTCGCGGATATCCATTCGGGTGATTAGTCGGACGTAGAGAGAAGCGAAGTATGACATGAGCAGTCGTCCGAGGGGCCAGTTGACAATTGCCACGCCTTTTTTGTATCGGCTACCGATACTCATTCCGGCCTGGTTATCTCGGCAGGCTTCGTAGAGCGGGATTAGGTCGTTAGGGTTATGGGAGAAATCGGCATCCATTTCGAACACGAATTGATATTGGTGTTGGAGGGCCCATTTAAAACCCGCGATATAGGCTGTTCCGAGCCCCATTTTCCCTGGTCGTTCCATCAGGAACAGTTGGTTGGGGTAGGAAGTTTGTAATTCTCTGACGATTGCGGCGGTTTCGTCGGGGGAGTTATCATCCACCACGAGTATGTCGAACTGTTTTGGCAGGCCAAAGATGGCGGTAATAATGTTTCGAATATTATCGGCCTCTTTATACGTCGGTATGATAATCAGGGCATCGGTTGCCATTGTTTTCCCAAGATAGTTATATCCTGCTAAGATAGTTTTTTTTAATGAAGCGGTTGGAATCCGGTCTTAGAAGTGAAGTAGGATAAAAAATATTGATCTGATAATCTGCTTTTTAATCATATTTTAAGAAAAAACTAAGGCGTTAGGTATTGTAGATATCCGGAATAGGCATATATTTGCATTCCAATTTTGACAACAGTGTTCTTTATAGGGTAGCGGAGGTTGAAAAAAAGTTTCAATTTCATTTGGATGGAAAGATTTTTTATCTACCTTTGCACCACTTTTAGAAACAGGAAATAGTTCTTTGAAAAGATTGAAGAGAGAAATTTAAGGTCGGTAAGGAAGAAGTCAATTCTTTAATTATTGACAGGATGAATCTTGAGCGATGATTTAAACATTTACAACGAAGAGTTTGATCCTGGCTCAGGATGAACGCTAGCGGTAGGCTTAACACATGCAAGTCGAACGGGATTTGAGTAGCAATACTTAATGAGAGTGGCGCACGGGTGAGTTACGCGTATGCAACCTACCTGTAACTGGAAAATAGCCCCCGGAAACGGGGATTAATGTTCCATAATGTTCAGGGATCGCATGGTTTTTGAACTAAAGCTCCGGCGGTTACAGATGGGCATGCGTGACATTAGCTTGTTGGTGAGGTAACGGCTCACCAAGGCTATGATGTCTAGGGGGTCTTAAAGGATGATCCCCCACACTGGTACTGAGACACGGACCAGACTCCTACGGGAGGCAGCAGTGAGGAATATTGGTCAATGGGCGCAAGCCTGAACCAGCCAAGCCGCGTGCAGGATGAAGGCCCTATGGGTTGTAAACTGCTTTTTTACGGGAAGAATTCCCCCGACGTGTCGGGGAGTGACGGTACCGTACGAATAAGCATCGGCTAACTCCGTGCCAGCAGCCGCGGTAATACGGAGGATGCAAGCGTTATCCGGATTTATTAGGTTTAAAGGGTGCGTAGGCGGACTTGTAAGTCAGCGGTGAAATACTACAGCTTAACTGTAGAACTGCCGTTGATACTGTGAGTCTTGAGTATAGTTGAGGTA
>JAAYIP010000325.1 GCA_012523435.1 Bacteroidales bacterium
GTACCATTCTCCATCCCAACAGTTCTGGTCGAGCGACCCGGCCATCGGCCGTGCTACCTGCTGTACGTCCTGACTCAGATCTACCCGCCCAAGATGATCGAGCAGTTCGATCAGCCGGTTCAGCATCGCTACATAAAACATCCCGCCCCAGACACTCTCCCCACCATCTTCTCCGCCAATGTAATCCAAGGTGTCGTTCCAGTCGCCTCGCCCAAAAATGGGCAGCCCGTGAGCCCCGAGGTTCCCCCTGACAAAGATCACCACCGCAATCAGATGATCGAGGATCGTGCCCCGATTCCCATCGTTGAATGGCTGAACATCATCCAGAATGGAAAAGTCGCCAGTTTCTTTAACATAATCCGTAACGGCCAGGATAAACCACAGAGGATCATCGCAATGCAGGGTATATTCCCCCTGACCATCACCATGAAAGTGATGATATACTTTTCCGTCGCTTCGCATCTGTCTGGCCAGCAGTTGGATACGATCCTTTGCTTTATCCGGATAGCTAATAGTCACCGCGATGGTGTCCTGGGCAGTATCCCTAAACCCAAAGCCTCGGCCAATCCCCCAATAGTAGAAGCTGGTCACCCTCCCGATATCGAAAGCTACCTTAGCCTGGTAGGGCGACCAGCCATTCATGAAGATGTTCATGTTGAGATCAGGGGTAGTGACCCGCGTGTGGCTGAAATAGTCCTCCCAGTAACGCATCACCTTGATGTAAGCCTGCTCCACTTCCCGGATGTCGCGGTAGCGTGAAACGACAGATGGGCATAATGGTGCTGGAGACGCAGGATTCTGGGCCTTCACCGTATCTTTTCCCACTACTCCCAACTGAAAAATGACATCGCGGGCTTCTCCTGGTTCGAGGTCAAGTTCGATCTGGATGGCCCCGATCGCATTGCCGAAATCAGTGTTCTTGGAACGTAACTTTCCTGTTTCCAAGGCAATAGGGTTGGTTTCATTACGATAAAACCCGATAAATTCCTCCCGTACGGTCTCGTATTGTTTAATCGGATGGTTGACCGTGAAATAGGCCCACTGATCCCACTCTTTGTTCTCCTGCTGCTGAGTCCCGCGCGACTCCGTCACCCAATAGGTTTTCGTGGCAAAGAGACTGTTTTGCTGACGGTCGAAATAGACCCGGTTAAAGTGCTGATCGTCGCACTGATTGATCAGGTCAACCAAGGCATGACCCAGCGCAAACTCCACATAGCCTGTGATCAGTAATCTTCTTTTACGGTCTGATTGATTGGTTAGTACACTGTTCCAGATTTCCCGGTTGCTATCGCGAGGGACAAAAAACAGCAGTTCCGACTGGATCCCTTCGATCTCCGATTCCACACGAGTATAACCAAATCCATGAGCTACCCGGTAGCACTCAAGATGTTTTCCAACCGGCTGCCAAGTGAGGCTCCACATCTCTCCGCTATCACGATCCTGTACATAGATGTACTTCCCGGGCCTGTCGGCCGGCACATCATTGATCCGGTAACGGGTAATCCTGCCGTGCAGCGGAATCTTATGATAGCTGATTCCTCCACCATTGGCCGAGATGGTCGAGAAGTATTCGTTATTATAGATGTAATTGATCCAAGGACGCGGAGTAGCCACATTTTCAATGATATACTCCTTGCCATCAGCCGAAAAATGTCCGTAGTTCATGTTGGTTAACTTATATCACGAAGGTAGGGAATAGTTAGAAAGATGATGACAAGATAGGGTGATGCGCTAAACGAACGGCTGACTTCAGTTGGGATGATTGCCCGCTGCGGATTACCGCATCAACGTTCTGGGGTTATGTAACAGAATTTCTATCTTTACTCAAATTTCAAAGTATCATGAAAAAGAGTCTTCGTTTTCTAGTCATTTTATTTTTACTTGTAAATCAGCATGTTATATCAAATGCTCAGAATGAACAGTATGCTCGGCGTGTGTTGTACCAGCTCTGTTCTCCGGAGATGCATGGCAGAGGGTATTATAAGCAGGGCGACCGGATCGCAGCAGATTACCTGGCCTCTGAAATGAAGAAGCTGGGAGTTAAAACGTTTGGAGAGGAGTACCTGCAGCCCTATACGGTGAATGTGAATGTTACCAATCGCTTGATGGTCAAGTTAAACGGCCAAGAGCTGAAGTTTAGTAAGGATTTTGTGGTGACCCCATACTCGGCGTCGGTCAAAGGAACCTTCACTCCGGTGATGGTTAATGCTTCTTTGATGAAAAATCCTGATAAGCTCCTGGCCATTTTGCAGGAGACTGCCGGACCGAAAGTTGTTCTGATTGATACGGTAGGATTAAAAAATCCCCCTCTATATCAGTTTGTTAAATCAGTGTTTGCCGCCCGGCAGTTTGGCGTAGAAGCCATCATTGATGTGCTCTATACTGCACCAGTTACCGTTCCTGGGCGTTGGCAGACACCTTATGCTCATCTCCAGATCGCCCGTCAGGCTATCCCTGAAAATCTGCAAACCGTTGAGCTGGACGTGGAAGCCGATTATCAAGAAAAATACCCCACACAAAACGTGATCGGCTGGTTGCCAGGTAAGACGGAAGATTTTATCGTCTTTACGGCTCATTACGATGGCTTTGGCTCTTTTGGTGAGGGAAACTACTACCAGGCGGCTCAGGATAATGGATCCGGAACAGCTATGGTGCTCGATCTGGCCCGTCACTATGCTAAAGGTAAAAAGCCTCACTATTCGGTTGCTTTTATGTTGTTCAGTGGTGAGGAGATTGGGCTGACCGGGTCCACATGGTACGCCAATAACCCCCTCTTCCCACTGGATAAAATCAAGCTGGTCATTAACCTCGATATGGTGGCAACCGGACAAGATGGCGTCTTTCTTTTTAACGCCGAGAATCGTCCGAGTGAAGCTGCTTTGGTGATGAAAATCAATGAGGAGCATGGTTATATGAAAAGTGTGGATAACCGTGAAGGGCGCGCCAACAGCGACCATTGGCCTTTTCACCTGAAGGGGGTTCCGGCAATTTTCTTCCTGACTAAAGGTGCCTGCGGAGATATCCACAAACCAGGAGATACCTACGATAAAGTCCCCTTCTACGCATACTCAAATCTTTTTAAACTCGTTCTGAAGATTCCGGAGGAGTTGGAGCGACAGGAGATTAGATAGGTGGACAGTTAAAGAAACTGATTTACAATTAGATAGATCATCGATATGAGACGCGTATTCGTATTTTTTGTAATGGTTTTAGCCGGGTTTTCTGTTTTTGCACAAAAGGGTTTGGATGTCCAAGGGCACCGGGGTTGCCGCGGGTTGTTGCCGGAAAACACCATCCCGTCGTTTCTCCTGGCTATCGATCTGGGAGCTAATACCATCGAGTTGGATGTGGTTATCTCGGCAGATCGCCAGGTGGTGATTTCGCATGAGCATTACATGAACTGGGTCACTTGCCTGGATCCATCAGGTCAACGTATTCCTAAGGATAAGCAAAAGGATTACAATATTTACCAGATGACTGTCGAGCAGATCCGGCAGTTCGATTGTGGCAGCATTCCACATCCTGATTTTCCGGATCAGAAGCAGATGAGCGCAACCAAGCCCCTCTTTTCGGAAATGATTGATGCGGTAGAAAAGCATCTCCAGGAAAACAACCTGCCTCCGGTGAACTATAATATCGAGATTAAATGCTCGGAAAGTGGCGACAATATTTATCATCCCGATCCGAAAACGATCGTGGATCTCGTCATGGCTGTGACCACAGAGAAAGGCATCAATCAGCGCATGAACATTCAGTCGTTTGATCCCCGGCCTCTCCAATATCTCCATCAAAAGCATCCGGAGATCCGGATCGCCTACCTGGTTTCCAATGTGAAAGGCCTAAAGAAAAATATCGATGAGCTGGGCTTCACGCCACAGGTTTATAGCCCCTACCATATGCTCGTCACTAAAAAGACTGTCCGCCAGGCACACTCCAGAGGTATGCTCCTCATCCCATGGACCGTCAACAAGCGGGCAGATATGGAAAAGCTGATAGCGTTGGGGGTCGATGGAATCATTACCGATTATCCCGATAAGCTACAAGATTATTAATCAACACAATCGATGGACGTTCTGCTGATTATCCTGGCGATCATTTTGGCATTGGTGGGGATTGTTGGGGCTATCATTCCCGGGTTGCCCGGACCGCCACTGGGGTTTGGTGCACTACTTCTGCTTCATTTTACAAAAGAGTTTTCCTATTCAGATAATTTTCTGATAATCACCGGGATCATCGCTGCAGTGATCTCTATATTGGAGTCTTACGTTCCGATTTGGGGAACCAAGAAATTTGGTGGAACAAAAGCGGGAGTAAGGGGTAGCATCATAGGTTTAGTGATCGGCATTTTTGTCCTGCCCATTTTCGGTATTGTGCTCGGGCCATTTGGTCTTTTTGGCATCCTGCTAGGTCCCTTTATTGGGGCTTTGATTGGAGAGCGGATGGCCGGCACCAATGACAAAGATGCGATGCGCTCGGCCATAGGCTCCTTTGTCGGGTTTGTGGCAGGCACGCTTATGAAACTGGCTTATGGACTGGTTGTTATGGTTTATGTCCTGAAGGATAGTATAGCCACTCTAATTTCTTAAACCTGTCAAAAAACAGCTTTCTAATTTCCGATTGTTAACACTAAGGTAACATTAACCGGTGGGTTGATCCTTACTTTTGAAAGTTAAACTTTCAAAGATGGCAAAGACCTTTCTTGGTAAGATCCTCGGCACTAAGCAGGATAACTTCTTCCCCATGTTTAACTCAATGATTGCAATAGTTTGGGAATCAGCAGATAAGCTTAATGAGTTCCTTAGCAATCCAGCCGAAATAGAGCCTAAAGACCTCTACAATCAGGTTAAGTCTCTCGAGCACCAGGCGGACGACATTGTACATCAGGTGTATGATACCATGGGGGCAACCTTTGTTACTCCGTTCGACCGGGAAGATATTGCCAAGCTCATCAGCAAGATGGATGATATCATTGATTTGATCACGGCGACCAGTCAGAAGATTTTGTTGTACAAGCCGACCCGGTTGCCTGCTCGCATCAAGGATTTGTCCAGGCTGATATTAGAAGGTTGCGAAGAGATTCGTACTGCGGTTGCGGATTTAAACAAGCTCAAGAAAAACAAGAAGGTCTTGAAGGCGGTGGTGATGATGGGTGAAGTAGAGAAGCGTGCTGATGATGTATTCCATGAGTTGTTATCCGATCTCTTTGACCACGAAACGAATGCGATGGAGCTGATCAAGACTAAAAAGATTGTCGAAACGATGGAGATGGCGACTGACCGGGTAGAGGATGTGGCGGATGTCTTCCGAAC
>JAAYIP010000060.1 GCA_012523435.1 Bacteroidales bacterium
AGGTGATCAAGGATACCATTTACATTTTCAATTTTAACAACGGACTGATAGAAACCTTTAGTTATCGCGGATTCCACGCTGATACCCCAACTTCCTTCGCGTTCCACAAAGAGCCCGGCTGGCAAAATAGGCTTTATGTGGATGCTGCCACTGGAAAAGTCTATACTCATTATATGAAAAACGGGGTCTCCGTCATCCGTGAAATTGACCTAAAAAGTGGATCACTGAAACCTAACGAGATCAAGATCCCCCGTTTCTCCTATATCAAGAAAATTATGATCCATGATGGATACCTCTTCTTCCTCTACGAAGAAAAACAGTACCCCAGGTTCATGCGTTTGTTCCGTATGCCGATATAACCTCCAACCCCGTTTGGGTTCAAAACCTGAAAATTCGGGTTAAAATTCCATCGGAACGAAACCATCCTGTTTTATTGAATATCAGCTGGTTATTTTCTATCAATTGCAAGTCGCCCGACCGCATAAAGGGTTCCGCAGCCGCCAAGAGTCGATTCCACTCTTCCATTCCGAATAGCTCAACCATCTCTTCCTGCTTTAAACCCCACGTTGTTCGTAATCGTGTCATTACCAACTCATTTCTGGCAGTTAATAGATCGATCTCCTCTCCTTCTGGTTGCTTATTCTGTTCGATCATCTCGTAATAGCGGAAAAGCGATCGGGGGTTCCAATGACGTTGTTTTCCGTTATACGAGTGAGCCGATGGGCCAAGGCCAAGATATTGACCACCCTGCCAGTATTTTAGATTATGTTTGCTATACTCTCCCCGCCGTGCAAAATTGGAGATCTCATACATCTCAAATCCATGCTCAGCCAAGTGCTTAATCAATGAATAGTATTGATCAACACTTTCATTTTCAGTAACTTCCTTAATTCTTCCTCTCTTCCGATATTGGTCAAAAGGCGTTCCAGGTTCGATGCTTAGGTGATAGGATGAAATATGCCCGATTGGCAGACTGACGGCTTGTAGTAAGTTACTGTTCCAGCTTTCACTGCTCATGCCGGGAATACCATAAATCAGGTCGATGCTGATTCGTTCAAACCCGGCCTGATGGGCCTGTAGAACAGTATTTACAGCCTGTGTAGCATTGTGGCGCCTGTTCATGAGCTGAAGATGACCATCGTCAAACGATTGAATTCCAATGCTGATACGATTGATACCCAAAGCTCGGAAGCTTTCAAGAATTGGTGGGGACAGATCATCCGGATTAGCCTCCAGGGTGATTTCATGCTCTGGTTCAACAAGGAAGTATTCCTTTAGTGCATCCAGAATAGTTTTGAGTTGATCGGCCTTCAGGAGGGATGGGGTACCTCCACCAAAATAAATCGTATCTATTTTATTATCAATAAGATAATCTGATCTTAAAACAATTTCTTTTACGATGGATTCGATATAGCGTCTTTTATCAATAGTTCTCGTGATACTATAAAAATCACAATAGCCGCATTTACTAAGGCAAAAAGGAACGTGAATATAGATGCCGTTCATGGGCTCTTTTTTGGTCGGATTAAGAACTGATTATGACTGATTATGACTGATTATGTTTGCGGCGTCTCCACATCCGGCTAAAGGATTCAGGAGCAAAATTCAGTGGTTTTCGGTTGGGGCCCCAATGTTTATGTCCGATCTTTTTCATGGCCAGATTCTTCCATTTTGCTGGGATTCGATCCAGGCTTCTCCTTCGCATGAGTATCTCGCCGGCTGTTCGATAGACTAACTTTTCGGTTGCTCCTTTGTCACTGTTTTCGTTGATTCGGGATCGGTTCAATAGGAGTAGCCGGTGGATAGGAATCTTTACCGGGCACACTTCGGAGCATCTCCCACAGAGACTGCAGGCAAAATTGAGAAATCCTGTATCTCGCGAATCATCGAGGTACATGGAAATGACTGAACCAATCGGTCCGGTGTAGGTCGTTTGATAGGTATAGCCTCCTACATTCCGGTAAATAGGGCAGGCATTCAGACAGGCACCGCAGCGGATGCAGGTGAGTGCTTTTCTCATCTCAGGATCCCCGAACATTCGGCTGCGACCACCATCCAACAGGATGATGACCATACGTTTTGGGCCGTCTAGCTCATCCATTTGTTTGGGGCCCGACAGGAGACTGTTGTATGCGGTAACATGCTGGCCCGTTCCATGAACAGCTACCAAGGGCCAAAAGAGGCCAAGATCAGTCAGTTTCGGGATGATTTTTTCAATCCCAGCAATCACCTCCAACGTTTTCGGCCAGGAAAAGGTCATCATACCGTTTCCTTCATTCTCGGTGAGAGCAATGGATCCGGTGTCGGCAATCAGGAAATTAGCTCCGGTTATCCCCAGATCCGCCCTGGTAAATTTTTCTCGAAGGTAATCCCGCACAAAGAGGGTAATCTGCTCCGGCGTTGATTCCGGATCCAGTCCAAATTTTTGGTGAAAAAGGGTAGCAATATCCCCCCTGGATTTATGCATTGCCGGAGTTAGAATATGGTACAGTTTTTCACCAGCTAATTGAACAATGAACTCACCCAAATCGGTTTCCCATGTTTCAACCTGTAATTCCTGAAGTAATTTATTGATTTCCAGCTCTTCGCTGATCATCGACTTCATTTTCACAGCCAACTCTACCTTTTCTTTGAGCACGATATCTTTCAGGATGGCCAGGGCCTCCCGCTTGTCGCACGCCCAAAAAACTTCACTCCCATTTTCCAATGCTCGCTTTTCAAATCCTACCAACAGATTCTCCAGATCATCAACCGCGAAATCTTTTATGTTGGATGCTTGTGATCGTGCATTATCCAGATCGCTGAAGAAATGAACACCCCGCTCAACGGCTTGGTCATACCTCCCGATATTGTAATCCAGCTTTTGACGATTCTCCCTGTCTAGGGTAACCTGCTTCGACTGAGCCTTGAAAATCCGTTCCTTCTTTTCCATTCCCCCTCAATCTATTGCA
>JAAYIP010000365.1 GCA_012523435.1 Bacteroidales bacterium
CTCTCCGGACAAGGAGATGAATACATCGGCGATCATCTGCTCATGATGAATGCGGAAAGCTATCTGCCTACCGACGATACGGCCATACCCTATGGTGATGCCGAGTCGGTGAAAGGTACACCCATGGATTTCACCGAACCACATACAATTGGAGAGCGGATCAATGATGATTTTGAGCAGTTGAGATATGGAAATGGTTATGATCATACTTTCGTTCTGAACAAGAACGGTGAAGATGATTACACCTATGTGGGTATTTGTGAATCCCCTAAAACAGGTATAAAGATGGAGATGTTCACTACCGAACCGGGAGTGCAGGTATATTCAGGTAACTGGATGACCGGTAACTTTGCCGGCAAAACGGGCAGGCATTATCCCCGTCGTTCGGCTGTATGCTTTGAGACGCAACATTACCCTGACAGTATTAATAAACCGCAGTATCCTTCTGTCATCTTACGCCCGGAGGAACTGTTCGAGTCAAGAACAACCTACAGGTTTTCTGTCTGAAAAAGGAGATTCTTTTCCTATTATAACAACAATTAATTAACGTATAAAAATGACAAACAATCAAAACAAAAACATCGTTGCCATTGTCACGATGATGTTTCTCTTTGCGATGATTTCATTTGTAACCAATCTTGCAGCACCTATTGGTGTGATCTGGAGCAATACATTTGAAGGATCCAATTTCCTGGGAATGTTGGGAAACATGATGAACTTCGCAGCCTATCTTTTCATGGGTATTCCTGCCGGTAAACTGCTGACAAAAATTGGTTACAAAAAGACAGCACTACTGGCTATTGCCGTTGGGTTCGTGGGGGTATTCACACAGTACCTGTCGGGTGTTGTTGATGCCAGCAGCACCTTTATGACACTCCCTGTAAACTTTGTGGTTTACCTGTTGGGTGCATTCATCGCCGGTTTTTCCGTATGTATGCTTAACACGGTGGTCAATCCTATGCTGAACCTGCTTGGTGGCGGTGGAAACAAAGGAAATCAGCTGATACAGGTGGGTGGTACATTCAACTCTCTTGCCGGTACATTAACTCCTATGCTGGTAGGCGCTCTGATTGGGACTGTTTCGAAAGATACGGCTATCTCAGATGTGAATACTGTATTGTTTATTGCTTTGGGTGTGTTTGCCGCTGCATTCATCATTCTTTCATTTATTCCCATCAGCGATCCTGAAAAGAAAAGATCGAACAAGTTCGTCGTCTTTGAAAGAAGTCCGTGGGCATTTCGTCATTTTGTGCTGGGCACAATTGCCATCTTCATTTATGTGGGTGTGGAGATTGGTATACCGGGAACACTGAATTTTTATCTCTCCAATATTACCGACAAGGGGGCCGGCCTGGATCCTTCCAATGCTGCCACCATCGGTGGATTTGTCGCTGGAACCTATTGGTTCCTGATGCTGATTGGCCGTTTTATCGGAAGCATCGTGGGAGGAAAAGTATCCAGTAAACTGATGTTGTCATCCGTGTCTGCATTGGCTATGGTATTCATCGTTGTTGCTATTATCTCTCCCAGAACAGTCACCACCCTGATGCCCGTTTTCACAGGCTCCTCGTTTACCATGACGCAGGTTCCGCTCAGCGCACTTCTTCTCGTACTCTGCGGGTTCTGTACATCCATCATGTGGGGAAGTATCTTCAACCTGGCTGTGGAAGGACTCGGTAAGTACACAAAAGCAGCTTCCGGTATCTTTATGATGATGGTTGTAGGTGGCGGTATCATCCCGTTAATTCAGAACTGGGTTGCAGATCAATCGACCTACATGATTTCCTACATTGTTCCATTGGCCGGTCTTGCTTATTTACTTTATTATGCCCTGATAGGATCGAAGAATGTAAATACAGACATCACTGTCACCGAAAACGACGAAATACCATTGGATACTGTTCCTCAGAGTATTCCGGTGGAAGGCTAACATTTGCTTAATTTTATATAATATGACTAAAAACGAAATAATACCCATCTTTCAACA
>JAAYIP010000061.1 GCA_012523435.1 Bacteroidales bacterium
AAATACTGAACCATCTCATCATGATGGAATCCCATGTGGGTAACCCCGATATTGCTACTGTGGAAAACGCCATGGTCCGGTTCAAGTTCGGCGATAAAGAGTTGTCCTCCAGGATTGAGATAGGATAACATTTTGACATGATAAGACCTTCTATCCCACTCCCGAGCCTGTTTGTCAAAGTGATTCTCCATGCAACCCGACCTATTTATCGTTAACGATGACTGGAAACAAAACCACCAGTTCCCTTTTCCCGGTTGTCACTTTTATGCGGCCTTGATCGCCGAAAATAAGCCATCACACCTGGCATCAGCGTGAAAATCAAGATGAGCAGGCCAAGAATGGCAACAGCCGACTGGATCCAGAACTGGTAGCCAATGAAAATGATCTGCACATGAATCCAAATAATGACCATCAGCCCGGTATAAAGACTGTAGGTCCAGGCCCAATGACGATTCCGATAGATATTGAACACATGAGCCCACTTCCAGTGTGGCCTGGTTAGCAGGGGATAAATCAACAAGAGCGGTAATAGCCCAAGAAAAAAACCCAGAACCAGGCCCGGCGTAAAGAAACTCTCAAAAGGCAATAGTTCCAGCACCTCCGGTGGCATCCCTAGATACTCACCTGATGGATCGTACATCAGCCCAAAACCTCCAAACAGAGCGGCGGCGGATAGGATTAAAAGGAGGAAAATAAGAATATAAAGTGTGAAGGGTTTTTTATCCTTACCCATTACATCATATTTGGTTAAACCATCAGTAGAATCAACTACAACTCCTTGATTCTCACGTTTCTAAACCTCAATTGAGATCCATGCCCCAGAAATCCAATATGGCCCGAACGCCTTTTCAGGCCGGGGTGATCATTATGGTCAATGGTGCCATTTCGGCTGGCCTCGGCCAGGTCGCCATCTACAATGACGGTCCCGTTGACAGTCACCCGGATATGGTTCCCCTTGATCCAGATCTCCTCTTCGTTCCATTCACCTACCGGCTTGAGAGAGCCCCGGCGTGCGGGAATGACTCCATATACCGAGCCATGGTACTGATACTGTTGCAGGTTAGCGTAAATAGGTGATGAATCGTCCAACACCTGGATTTCCATGCCGACATAGGCAGCATCTCCCTCCAGCGGAGCACGAATCCCAATACCGTTATTGGCGCCCGGGGTGAGCTGAAACTCAAAACGGAAGGCAAAATCAGCATACTCCTTTTCCGTGTATAGGTTACCAGAACCACCACCTTGCGGATCGACCAAAATTTCACTATTATCTACCTTATAGTCAGTCTTATTACCAATCCAGCCATCCAGATTTTTGCCATTAAATAGGGCTACAAATCCTTCTGACTGTTCCTCCACGGTGAGACCATACGTTTCACTGCTGATCTCCCTCACATAAATATTCCTGAATCCCAGGTCAGTACCATGAGCTTGCAACTCAATCGCTCCGGTGGGGAAGATTGGCAGGGAACGATCCCAGTAGTTTTCGAGAATCACCTGATCGACAACGAGAACACCATTGAGGTAAACGGTTACCCGATCACCTATCATTTTGATATAGAAGGTGTTCCACTCTCCTACCGGATTATCGGCAAAGCGAAGCGGTTTACTTGGGTTAACCTGATTATTGTAGAGGCCGCCCGATCCCACCTGGGCACCTACGTCGGTACGGGCTGGATCCCAAATCTGGACCTGTGGGGTTCCACGGAGGTAAATTCCGCTATCACCATTTTTCGTGATGCGCCAATCGACCCACATCTCGAAATCGCCGTAATCTTTTACGGAACACAGGTTTTCATAACCCGTTCCGGTGAATCGGATGACTCCATTATCCACCGTCCAATTCTCGGGAATGCGGGCATCAGCTTCGATCTGCTTCTTAGCCAGGTCATCGCGACTCATTTTGCTGCGGGCGATTGGATTCTCAACCAGACCTTTCCATCCGGTCAGGTCTTTGCCGTTAAACATCGACACAAACCCCGGGTCTTTAGGCATGCTGTTGATCCAGTTCCGCATATTCTCTTTGGCGTACTGGCTATCGGGTCCGCTGATTACCTGGATACACTTCTCCAGGATGGGTTTAACCTCATCACCGTACATTCCCTCGCGGCTACCGGATGGTGGCATAGCGATATTCATGGCAACCCAGGCAGCATCGCTGGCTATTGCCGGATCATCGAGATAGCTGGCGACAAACACCAGGGTCAGGAAGGTCCGGTTGTTATCAAGAGCCTGAATCACCTCTCGTTTCTGATCAGGATTTGAGGCCAGATCCATTATCTTCCTCAGCTGCAACAGTTTCTGATCAGGATGCAACCGTGCTTTCCCGATTTTGTTAACATAGGCTGAGAAGGCTTCCGGCTTATATTTCTTCACTTTTCCGGAGGCGATATCAAACAGATGGCTGGCTGCGGATTGGTCTTTCCACAGGGTTAAAGCCTTAAATGCCTGATCTTTAGCAGAACCTCTTTGCGTTTTAAACTCTGACACAACCAGATCCAGGGCATCATCTCCACCCACTCTGGGGATCACCCCGAGCAGTTTTTCGCGGAGTGCTTTTTTTGTTTTATAGGCTTCCAGGATTGACTGATTGCGAACATCGCCATCCTGATTTGCTGAGATAGCCACAACGAGAGCATCTTGCACACTGGAGATCTCTTTCGGCTGTTTCGCATTCTCCAGAATTGGGAGGAGCAGGTTATCATCGCCAGCCTGGGTCACCTTTGGCAAGGCGGCATAAGCAGCAGCACTGACGGCGGGGTTCGGATCGGTGAGATGATCTCTTACGATCGCTGAATGTAAAACAGCTTTCCGAGCTGCCAGAATATTGATTAACACTGGCTTAGCCTCGTCCGGAGTGTCCCCGATAGCGGCAGCAATATCGGCTGTCTCTTGGGCTCCGACGAGTTGATTCAACAGTACGCCGGCATTATCAATCTCAGCACTGGTAGCTTTCTCCAGATTCTGTAACACCACAGGGAGGGCTTTCTTTCCATCCAGACTCACGAGGGCCGTTAGAGCTGCAGCTCTAAGATCAGGGTTATCGCCCCGATCCATGGTATTCAACATAGGCCGGATAACCGGATTGCCGGTTTTGGCCAACATGTTCACGATCTCAACAGCCAGCTCGGGCTGAGCAGCTTTTGCTTTATCCATCCATTTGCGAATGGCTGCTATATCGTTAATTTTCAAGGCATTACCCAAAACAGCCTCTCGATATTTTTTATCCGGATGATCAACTCCCTTGAGTAACAGGTCGAGGGCTTCGTACCCGGTATGATCAGCCAGAATACTCATTGCGGCCAATCCGGTGGTCATGTTAACCGGCTTGGTGCACTCTTTCACCAGCATGCGGCAGATCTCATTAACCTTGGCAAGATCCCCGCCCTTAGCCAGGTTATCCAGATACACCAGCAGGGAGCGGGTGGCATCGGTAGGCTCGTAGGCATAGTCGGCTTGACGGGCAGCCTGGAGCATCACCTCTGATGAGGCTGGTGCTCCGATTTGGGAGAGGGCAAAAAGTACAGCCTTTTTCAGGTGTGGATTGGCAGTACCTGCCAGGTTCCGGATACTCTCTTCGGCGCACATGCCTCCATACTGTCCAAAGGCATTAACCACCACCACCTGATTATCGCCGGTCAACTCGGGGATAGCCACTTTCAGCGCATGCATCGCCGGGTGGAGCTTCATGTTCACCAATACGGCGGCAGCAGGCTCAACAAGCTCAGAATCAAAAAGATACTTAGCAACTGACTCTATCGCTTCCTCTCTTGCAAAAAACTTCAGGTGGTAGAGGAAGAAGGATTTAACCTCTTTATTCGTTGCTTTCTCCAGCGCCTGGAGAAACTGATTGGAAACCATCATTCGGGCTTCCTCATGTTGACCTTCGCCCAGGACCAGAGCCAGGGCATTCAGGGCATAGCGGGCATTTGTGTCATCACCGGTACCCGGGGCCACGATCAGCTTAGTGATCTCGGGTAAACCGGCCTCACCCAGCTGGATCATCTCGTAAACAGCACGATCGCGTTGGGCCAGATCTCTCGCAGGCATCTGGGCAAGAACATCAGCAATCCGGGTGGACAACAGTCGGACATCCTGTGCCTGTGCTGTAAAACTCATGGTGAAAGTAACCAGCACCATCACCAGGATATTCTTCATATTTTTCATAGTTGTTCTAACTTCTTTAAGGTAAATCGTAAGAGCACATCGCAAATTACAGCGTCCACGGCGACCGCATCGGCTGGTTAATCATCCGGTTAGCCCCTTCATCATCGATAAACTCCTGTTTCACAGGATCATATTTCAACGAGCGGCCCAATCGAACGGCAATAATCCCAAGGTTAACGATAGTCGAGGAGCGGTGTCCGTTCATTTCATTCAGCGCGAACTTCTGGCGGGTGCGAACCGATTCGGAGAAGATTCCGATCTGTGGTTCGGGATCCGGCAGCGTTTCGATAAATTTTTGGATGTTCGGTATGGTTGACCGGAATCCGCGGTACACTTTCCCATAGGGACCTTCGATATAGGCAGCATCCTTATCACGGTTCTCCCCGTCGAGGATGATTTTGCAGCCATCAGCATAGGTATATTCGATTCTCCTCCAGGATCCGCAGGCATCGGGATGCTGCTGCGGAGCATCCACCTCCACGGATACCGGACTGGTATCATCTTTCCCAAGCATATACTGAACCGGATCGAGATAATGTTGACCCATATCACCCAGGCCACCACCATCGTAATCCCAATATCCGCGAAAGACCGAATGAACACGTTCCGGGTTGTAAGGCTTGTACGGAGCCGGTCCGAGCCAGAAATCATAATCCAGATCCTCGGGCACCGGCATCGGAGCGAGGTTAGTCTTCCCACTCCAGTAAAATTTCCAGTCGTAGCCGGTGATTCCGCTGACGGTTACTTTCAGGGGCCACCCTAGTACTCCACTGTCTATCAATTTTTTAAGTGGTTTAACATCCGTTCCCAAACCATAAAATCCATCCTTAAAGCGGAACCAGGTATTAAGACGGAACATTCGTCCGTGGCGGTTGACAGCTTCGACAACTTTAATTCCCTCACCGATCGTGCGGGTCATAGGCTTCTCGCACCAGATATCTTTACCTGCTTCGGCGGCAGCAACAGCCATCAGGCCGTGCCAGTGTGGGGGAGTAGCAATATGAACGACATCAATATCCGGGCGAGCGAGCAGCTCCCGGAAGTCGTGGTAACCGGTAACTCCCTGACCAGCCTGTGCCAGGGCCTGGCGCAAGTGGCCACGGTCCACATCACATACGGCCAGCAATTTGGTGCCTTCGTAATCAAAATGACCGCGACCCATACCACCAACCCCGATAATCCCCTTGGTTAGCTGGTCGCTGGGAGCTGTATAACCGGAACCGCCCAACACGTGGCGTGGAACTACCGTAAACGCGGCTGCACCCAGGATCCCGGTTTTCAAGAAGTTCCTGCGGTTAACTGTTTGTTTTTCTTTCATAGTAAAACGCTTTGGAATGAAATCAAAAAATAGATGCCCGAAGGTAGGATTTTTACGAAAGCCGGACAAGAGCTATCGGGATAACCTCTTTTTGGAAAAATCTAACCATTTTTGAAAAGCTTTATCCTTAAAGGAATTCTTAATCCGAATAAAATGAAAAAAGAGAAATTCTTCTTCTGCCTTTCATTATTGGCAATCGCTTCCGTGTGCCTAAATCTCCATGCCCAGGACACGATCCAGGTGGTTACTCATGATCAGGTTAAGGTGGTAACCGATCCACCGAAGGGTGTGAATAGTTATTCAGCACAAGCCCACTTCCCGGAGGCCGGAGTGCCGATCCGCAAAGTCAACCTGCTAGTCACCTTCGAGTGCCCCGATGGGCTGGCTTGTGGTGAGTGGGACTATATCGACCACATCAATTTACAGGGTCACGATCCGGTGACAGGCGAACCGTTTACCTATGAAATCGCACGGCTGATCACCCCCTACGGTCGGTTTTTCGGGACCGACTGGCGCTTTACATTCAAAACTGATGTGACGGATTTCGCTTCCTTGCTACGAAACCAGGCGATTGTTGAGTATGTGCATACGGGTTATGAATCGAACACCACGTGCGGATGGAAGATTTCGGTAAAATTCGAGTTTATCCAGGGCCCACCGGTTGCCGGAATCGTTGCGATCCACCCCCTGTGGAACGGCAGCTTCCCCTATGGCAATCCCGAAGATGATATTGAGCAATACCTCGATGAGAAAACCATCAAAACACAAGATAAAACCAGGCTATTACGCCTGAGGATTCTTCAAACCGGCCATGGAATGGACCGCACCGAGAATTGTGCCGAGTTTTGCTCCAAATGGCGCGAGGTGATCTTCAACGGTCAGGTGGTTGAACACCGCGATATGTGGGTCACCTGTGGTTCCAATCCGGTTTACCCGCAGGCTGGAACCTGGATCTTCGACCGGGCCAACTGGTGCCCGGGATGCATGGTCGGACAGGAACACTTCGATCTGGTCGTTGAGCCCGGCAGCTCGCATGTCATTGATGTTAATATGGAGCCGTACCAAGTGACGCGTGGAGAACCATCGGCAAACTATGTATTTAGCTCATTTTTAATTGAATATCAAAAACCCAACGCTACCCACGACGTAGCGATTGACGAGATCTTGGTGCCGTCGGCAGATGATCTATATTCCCGGATGAATCCAGCCTCCTTTGGAGCCCGGATCCGGATTAAAAATAATGGTACCACGCCGCTAAAGTCTGCTATCATTGAGTATGGCCTGAACGGACAGAAACCCTTGGTCCACCTGTGGAAAGGGGAGCTGGCATTTGGACAGTCGGAGGAGGTACTCCTGCCGGGAGTCATTCATTCCGACCAGCAGACCGACCTGTTCACGGTCAACATCAACCGGCCCAACGGCAGATCCGACCGTTATAACGGTGATAACCGGATGACCTCCTTATGGAGCGCACCTCCGGTCTATCCCGGAGAGTTCGTGGTCATCTGCAAAACCAACCGCGATACCATGCAAAATGCCTGGAGAATAACGGATGCCCAAGGGAAGATTTGGTTCCAGCGCGAAGAATCTGAGTTAAAGGCTAATCGAGAATATCGCGATACGGTTACTTTGCCCGATGGGCATTACAATTTGCTAGTCACCGACCGGGGAGGCGACGGGCTGGAGTTTTGGTACAATGCCCGGTCGGGAATGGGATATGTCAGACTGGCCAGAACGGATGGTGGACTGATCCAGGCTTTTGGCAGTGATTTCGGCAATGAGATCTTCCAGAACTTCACGGTTGATAGCCAGGCAACGGAACATGCCACCCAGGATGCCCTGGTGCTGGTCTATCCCCACCGGCCTATCCAGAACACCACCCTGATGCTCCATTTTAACCAACCTCAAACAGTGAAAGCTAAATTGACAAACCAGGCAGGAAAACTCATGCAGGAATTGACTTGGTTTGAGGTGACCAAAGGTGATTTTCTCATCGATCTATCCAACTACCCTGATGACACTTACCTCCTGGAAATCAGCTACAACGGCCAAAATCAGCAGATCAGATTAAAGAAAGCAAGGAGATAAAATTAGAGCCCTTCGGTGATTTTTTGGACCAGCTTATTCTGATTAAAAAACTCTTTTGCGATCACCCGAATTACGGTGTAGGCTGGTATGGCAATCAGCATTCCAACCACCCCTCCTATAGTCGCGGCAAGCAGAATCACGATGAAGATTTCGAGGGGATGTGATTTGACCGAACGAGAGAAGATCTGAGGTTGAAAGACAACATTATCAATGAGTTGAGTAATCTCCATCGCGATGAAGATATAAATCAGCAGTGGAATCATTTCGGTAGCGACATCCATCGGCATGCTGACCGCCACGCCAACCAACATCCCAATCAGCGTACCGAGGAATGGACCAACGTATGGAATGACATTCAACACTCCTGAAATCAAGGCAATGGTGACGGCATGATTAAACTGCAGGCCAACAATGGATAATCCTGCCGTATTTAGGATGATGATTCCCGTGATTTGCAGCAACACCCCAATAAAATACCGCTTCAGTAGAATGCTGATTGAGTGAATCGCATTACGCACGTTTTGTTCCTTATCTTCAGGGAAGAAGAGTACCAAAGCATCGGCGAAAAGGTCTGATTCCCGCATAAAATAATAGGAGAAAAAGAAGATTGCCAAAATTGCGATAAAGGCAACACTCAGGATCC
>JAAYIP010000326.1 GCA_012523435.1 Bacteroidales bacterium
GGGGGAAGATCTGCTCCTTTTTACGTTACGCAGAAGCAGATCCTCGTGATGACCTAACTTCTGATAGCCCAGAAATTCTCTTGGTTTGTGTCAGCTTCGATCCCACTATCCTCCAGGCAAAGGTCAGGCTACCCCAGCATGCTTTGGAGACTTTAGGGCTAGGCAACTCCACTCGTCTTTTGCTTAAAAGCCTTGAACCTGCAAAGGTGAAATCCAATCAACTACTTACTAGTCAAATAGTTTCCAGCGGCATACCGATTGACTTCAATCCAGCAGGATGGGCAATTCTAGGGATAAGCTAACAACGAAGAGAACCCCATCAAACTAAATCCAGCGCAAATAGGTGAAATCCTGTCGGTTAGGTAGCAGATTACTTTTTGGAAAGATTCTAATTCCATAATTGAAAACCCCTGGCTGCATCAGAATTTGGTTAATCGTGTAACGGGTTGAACCGTTGACCTTCTCGGTTTGGTCAAACTCTTGGGTCGAAACCAGATCATTATCGCCATTAGCCTTAGGAGAAACAATTACGATTTCCACGCCGATATCATCGGGAGACAGTGCACCCAGACGGAGCACCACTTCGATGGTCAGGGTTTCCCCGACATGCGTTGGTTTTCCTGCCATTTTCGAATAGATCACATCTTCGATTTCAATGGCATCCCACAGGTTAGCGATTCGCTTCTTCCAGCGTGATATTTCTCTGGCAAGATGATAGTTATTCGCCTGGATATCACTGATTCGATTGCCCAGGGTATGGTAGAATCGTTCGAAATAATCATCGATCATCCGGCGGGTTGTAAAGTTGGGAGCAATCCCGGCCATGGTATTTTTGATATGCTTAATCCAGGCAGTAGGAACCGTTCCGTTCTTACCGCTGTAAAACAGTGGAACAATCTGGCTTTCCAACATATTATATATCAATGCGGCATCTAGCTCATCTTGGAAACCCTGATCTTCATAGATTCGTTCTTTGGGCAAAGCCCATCCAGCTCCTTCCTGATATCCTTCTACCCACCAACCATCCAGAACGCTAAAATTCATGACACCGTTCATAGCTGCTTTCATCCCGCTCGTTCCGGAAGCTTCCAGCGGACGAGTTGGTGTATTCAGCCAAATATCAACACCTTGCACCAGTTTTCTGGCAAGGGTCATGTCATAGTTCTCCAGAAAAATAATTTTCCCGCGAAACTCCGGTTTCCTTGATATCTCAACAATATAACGGATTAGATCCTGGCCGGCTTTATCGTTCGGATGTGCTTTGCCGGCAAAGATGAACTGCACTGGCATATCAGGATTGTTGACAATACGGCTTAAGCGCTCGAGATCTTTAAACAGCAGATGCGCTCTCTTGTAGGTAGCAAACCTTCTGGCAAAACCAATTGTTAATGCCTGATGGTCAAGCCGATCCATTATTTCCAGTATCTGTCTGGGAGGTTCATGACGGCGAATGGATACTTTTCTAAGGCGACTTTGGAGGTAGGAGATCAACTCACTACGCAGGCCATTTCTGATATTCCAAATGCGCTCATCAGGCACTTGTTGAATTTTCTCCCAAAAGCTTTTATCCGACTGGTTATTTAGGAATTCCGGCCCGAAATACTCCCGATGAAGTTTTTGCCAAATATCGGCTGTCCAGGTTCGGTAATGTACACCATTGGTTACATAACCTATATGCAGCTCTTCGGGGTAATAACCATTCCACAGAGAGCTGAACATTTGACGTGTCACTTCTCCGTGTAAGCGACTAACGGCATTAACTTCCTGGGAAAGGCGGCAAGCCAGATTCGACATACTAAACCGCTCGTTTGGATTATCTGGTATAACTCTACCCAGGTTGATGAACTCCGACCAGCTGATATTCAAGCGTTCCGGATAATGCCCCATGTATGTGCGAATCAAGTCTTCCGTGAAGGTATCATGACCTGCGGGGACTGGAGTGTGAGTTGTAAAAAGGGTTGATGCTCTCACAACCTCTCTCGACTCCTCAAAGGTGAACCGCTTAACCTCCATTAACAATCTAATCCGCTCCAGGTTAATAAAAGCAGCATGTCCTTCGTTGCAGTGGTACACATCCGGTGTTATTCCAAGCTTGTTCAGCATTCGGATACCGGCAACGCCAAGTACCATCTCCTGTTTCAAGCGATTCTCTTCATTACCTCCATACAGATGATAGGTAATGGATCGATCGTGTGGCTGATTTGGTTCGAAATCGGTATCCATCAAATAGAGCGAAATACGACCGACCTGAGTCTTCCAGAGCCGGACATGAAGCATCCGACCGGGGAGTGCAACCTGAACCTGAATCCACTGCCCGTTTTCATCTTGAACCGGTTCGACTGGTAAGCTGGCAAATAGTTCAGGATGATCCTCTGCGATCTGATCTCCATTAATGGTGAGAACCTGGCGAAAATAGCCATAACGATATAACAGTCCGACCGCTACTAAGGGTACATTCTGATCACTGGCCTCCTTCAGGTAATCTCCTGCGAGAATACCCAGACCGCCTGAATAGATTTTCAAGCTGGAGTGCATCCCATACTCCATACTGAAATAGGCTATTTGCGGCCCCGACCTTAACTGCTTGTCGTCCAGATAATTCTTAAAATCAGCATAAACCTTCTGATATTGATCATTAAACTCTTTATCAGCCGACAATTCTTGCAGCCGAACTAATGGAATCTGCCGCATCAGCAAAATTGGGTTATGCTCCACCACCTCCCACAGATCAGGGTCAATTTGCCGGAAGAGGTCTTCAGCCTCATAATTCCAGGTCCACCAGAGGTTTTTCGAAATCTCATCCAGGCCTTGTAGCGAATCCGGGAAGCTGGACTCCACAAAGATTCTTTTCCAGGAGGGTTCGTTTGTTCGGCTTACCGGTAATGCAACAGCTGTTTGGCCTTCCGGAATCTCCTGCTCAGGTCGGTCGATATCACTGACATGAGACAAAGATGCCTTATACGCTTCGAAGTATTTCGAGAGAAGCTTATCCCAAGTTGCTTCTTTACTAA
>JAAYIP010000327.1 GCA_012523435.1 Bacteroidales bacterium
CTCTTCTACAGGGCGGCTTCATCTGGGACTGGGTCGATCAGGGATTAACGAAAACCGATGACAAAGGCCGGAAATTTTGGGCCTATGGAGGCGACTATGGCCCTCCCGGGACAAAGACAGACGGCAACTTCTGCATAAATGGTCTGGTTTTCCCTGATCGGACGCCGCATCCATCAATGACTGAAGTCAAGAAAGTATATCAGTTTGTTAGATTCTTGCCTGATAACCTCAAGTCGGGCCAGATTAAACTGGTTAATTCATACGATTTTACCTCTCTTAAAGGTTTTGAGGTGAAGTGGAGGATCGAAGAAGAGGGCACGGTGGTTGTGGAAGGAACCATTCCTTGCGGAGATTTCCTCCCCGGTGATACAACACTGCTTGAGTTGCCTTACCAATTGCCTAAGCCTCTGCCTGGTGCCGAATATTTCCTCAACTTGACCCTGATAAACCCCCAAAGCTGGACAATCCTGCCTGCTGGTCATGAGTATGCTTCAGAACAGTTTAAGCTACCGCTGTATCAGGATCGGGAAGTGATGCCGGCTACCGACCTGAAAGAGGTGACTAAAGCCGAGAGTGCTACCCACATCACCCTGACTGGATCGTCTTTTGAGCTCGCTATCAACAAATCTACCGGATGGATCGAGTCGCTCAAAAATGGTAAATTGAATCTCTTTACCGCTCCGCTAAAACCTGATTTTTGGAGAGCTCCAACGGATAATGACTTCGGGAACGGAATGCCGGAGCGATGTGCAATCTGGAAAGAAGCTGGGAGTCAGGCTCATCTTACTAGCTTGCAGGTGGAGACTCCTAACCCGTCATTGGCCTGGGTGAATGCTAACTTCCAGCTCCAGGATCAGGATGGGATCTTTGCTAGCCTGACCCTCCGCTACAAAGTGTACGGCTCCGGGGATATTGTGGTGGACTATTCGTATCAGGCTGCCCGAGAGAAGCTCCCGGAGATACCTCGCGTCGGAATGCAGGTAACGCTGCCCGCCACTTATAATCAGGTTTCCTATTTTGGCCGTGGACCAGGTGAAAACTATTGGGATAGGCTAACAGCTTCTTTTGTAGGATATTATAAGTCAACCGTTGCAGATCTGTACACCCCGTATATTCGGCCGCAGGAGAACGGCTACCGGACAGATGTTCGTTGGGTTAGCCTGACCGATCAGGATGGACAGGGCATCCTGGTTTGTGGAGAGCCAGTTGTCTGTTTCAGCGCCCACCACAGCCTCCGAGAGGATTTCACCAGCACCCACCGCAATTATGACAGCCGCGTGGAGAACCCGCAACAATATAATCGCCATACGGTAGATGTTGTGACGCGTCAACTGATCAGCCTAAATATAGACTATCGGCAAATGGGGGTAGGTGGAGATAATTCGTGGGGTGCCCGGACTCATCCACCGTATTGCCTGGCAGATTCAGTTTATCAATACCGATTTAGAATCAGGCTGATAGATAAATCAGACAACCAATCGGAAATTGCCAGGAAGCGATTGGATGGCCTTTTTTAATCGTCCGAATCTAACAAGAAATACCAATCGGATACATACCGAAAAAAGAGGGGCTGAATAACCGGGTAGGTCAGCTGGTCGGGCAACCCCGTTTCCAGCCTAATCTCGGCTATTTCGTATTCGGGTAGAGGCCCCAGGGTTTGAATCCGGGCAAAGTATAGCTTACCAAAAATGGTTTTATTCTGGTATTCTCCCTGATAGGAAACCACCGGTTCGATATGGAAATCCACAGCGCCAGTCTCCTCCATAAGCTCTCTACGGGCGGCTGACAAGACACTTTCGGCTGGTTCTACATGGCCGGCCGGTAATTCCCAGGTTTGTCGCTCCCGGTGCCTAACCCAGATCCACCGGTCGCTAAACCTGGCCACCACAATGGCAAAAGTGTATCCATGCGGATCATCCAAATGATGATCTAAAAACTTGATTTTCTGATTCATGTGCTAAACTGCTGGTGCCATTCCTTAAATCGGGTTGCTTTATCCTGCCCGAATTGCTCAAGATTTCTGATGATCACATCGGGAGATAAGCGATCACCTAAGCGATTGGGATCTTTCGAGAAAAACTTATCGCAATAACAGATGATGATTTCAGCCCTACTGATAGGTTCCAGTGGGCGATCTGGCAGGGGAAGCCCCTTTTCCCTAATCTCACTCAAGCTGATTCCGGTTCCGGTGTGGCGCTCGCAAACAAGTGCATGCCTCGGCAATCCCTCCCTAACCAACATGTCATGCCCCTCGATACCATGAAGCAGATAGGGCAATTCGCCATGACAACCGATCGATGGGGCATCGGTATGAATGATCCCTATATCGTGCAATAGGGCACTCTCCCAGATAAACTCAATCTCTGTTTTAGAACAGCCTGCTTCACTTGCTACCTCAACCGCCATCTGGCTTACGGCTTGGCTGTGCTGAAGTAAGATGCTATAAGCCAGGTCGTTATTTGAGTAGTGTTTTTTTAATAATCCGATTGGATCCATAGAGAGGGCTTAGGTGAGCTATTTTGAGATAACCTGGCCACTACCGGAAACCCGTGTGTTGATTTTCGGACGACCGGTGTACCGGATATCTCCGCTACCGGTAATCCGCGCATCCAACCATTCAGTAACGTTCAGGTACATATTCCCGGAGCCGCTGATGCGCACGGATGCCTCATCAATCTGCATATCTTCCAAATACATATTGCCGGATCCCGATATGGAAAGATCAGCTTCCGAAGCCCTCCCCTCTAAGCGGATACCGCCTGACCCGCTAATGGAACCCCTAATGTCGTCAGCTTCCACTTCAAGATGGATACTCCCGGAACCACTAACCTTTAACTCTAAATCGTGATCTCCGGCGAATAAACCTCTGGCTCTGATATCACCTGATCCACTAATTTTGGCCATACGAAGTTGATTCATAGTTATATAGACTCGAAAAGGTTCGGTGAAAGAGACAGGCTCCTTAAAGCGGATTCTCCAAACATCATCGGTTACATCGGTGCTCAGTAAAGCAATGATATTCTCCTGACCCTCAACACGAACCTGCTGTTGATCTCCCGGAATCAGAATAACCTGGGCGCTGTTTTCCAGGGTGACTCCGCTGAAGTTACTGACATCCAGGATTCTCTCGATCACCGGACCTTCTCCTTTGGTTCCAATCCAGCTCCCTGTCTGGCAGCACCCGGGCGACAAAACCAGGAGCATTGCCAGGGTTGTTAGGGGTAAAACGCTTTTTATCATCATCGTCGTTTAGTCTGTTAAGGTTGTGAAATCTTTTATAACTCTGCCAGATCCTGAGATGGATACCTCAATTTCCGGACTGTTTCTGTAATGGACACTTCCACTGCCGGAAATCAGCACCTTCAGGAATTCAGTCACTGAAAGATAGGTATTTCCTGATCCCGAAATCGTGACCATGGCGATTCGAGTATCGAAATCAAATGCATTGATATTTCCCGAACCGGAAATCCATAGGTCACAATCATCCGTTTCTCCTTTCAAATTTACATCTCCGGATCCTGAAATCAGCACGTTCATGATTTCATTAACGGTTTCCAGCTCAACGTTTCCGGATCCTGAAACGGCAATATCCAGCTTGGTACTTGTTGTGAACGGATTGGTGCCAATAATGTTCCCCGAACCGGAGAGTCCGATTTGGTTAAGACTTGGCACTGTGATGTAAATTGTTACCGGTTGGGCATGGAGCACCGGGACCTCATAACGAATCACCCAGGAGCCTTTGACGACGTCCAGGCAAAGATTATCGATAATATTGCTCTGAGCTTTCACCGTGACTCGTTGCTCGTCACCTTGTGTGATTTCAACATTGGCGGCTATGGCCAGAACGAATCCTTCAAACGGATCCATGATGAGATCGGCCTCCACTGTTGGGCCTCTTCCTTTGATCACTGGAGTGCAGCAATCTTCGCACGACATCATTACAGTCATCAGCAGGGTCGCTACCATAGCTATTCCTGCTATCCGTTTCTGTTTCATGTTACAGGTTTTTTGGTTATTTAGTATAAGACGTAGAAACTTGATGCTATGTTACCTATTCACAACAATTTGCTGTATAGTTTTTGTTACAAGTAGGTGTTCAGGAGTTTGTAAGCTGATCTTACTCAGTTTCAACGAACTGTGATTTCAGAGGCCTCCAGGTGCCGTTATTGAATTCGTAAAGTATCTGAATTTCCCCGGCTGGTTTCCCATCAAGAGTCAATAATCTGATAACTCCACTTAGGTTAAGTGACCCATCGCGATTGCGGTTTTCTGCCACAAGTGAGTGGAATCCATCCGGGCTAATGGCCAGAGGTACAGTAATTTCCCCTTCGCTTGTGTAGTATTCTTGTAACTGACAATTCAGTGGCAGTTTTTGATGATGAACACTTCCTTCAGGGAATGTTATGAGCAGCGTTTTGTTGTCAGCCAGGGCAATTTCATAGGGTAGTAAACTTTCAGTTTCGAAAATTGGAATAGGTTCTTTGAGCTGCACGGAATAAATGTAGTGTCGTTCCCGGCCAACACCTTCAGCGAGTTCAACAATAATCCAGGGATCGAGGAAGGCATTACCGTCCATATCATTATAGTCAAGCTTCACCATCTTGGCTGGGTAGGGGAGTGGTGGCAGGTTTTCCAGATAACGTTCTCCGGTTTGAAACTCAAGTAGCAGATATACATGATCATACAACATGGGAGACCCTTCGGTTGGTGCTCCTAACAAACTAGCTTCCCAGGATTGTCTTTGCTGTACAACCATGTGTTTACTAATCACTTCTGTATGGTTAGGCAATCCAAACTGATGGACGGTCCAATCGGGAGTCCTGACTAGTGAAAAAACCACCGTCGTGTAAGTACCCAGATCACGCATAGTGCAGGCATATCCGTGATTTACCCAAGAGGCACTATAACGGGCCTGACGATCGGCTGCAGGGGTCGGACCGGCACTATTGGGAGTTCCCATCATCTTTGAAATACCCTTTACGATAGAATCCCTTCTAACACTGTCAACCCGAACTAATTCCTGATTGTAAGATTTCCTCAAGAGGGTGTCCTGCATTAATTGAGCACTCAATTCTTCTGAGGGTTCTGGTAGGGGATGTTCTGTTTTAAACTGAATGATTGAAATACCCTTCTGAGTGAAGTAAAACTCCAGAACACCATCTCGTTCCAACCATCTTTGCTGATAACGATAACCGGCTAGGTATGGCTTTCCGAACATCGTGTCGACGATTTGCTCGCCTGAACCAAGATTGCTTCTGACTGTCTGGTAGTTCCAGGTTTTGAGAACCGGAAAAGGATCGACAGGAAAATCGCTAGGATAATCCTGGCAAAAGGCTCTTTGAGAACCAATAAAAGCCAGCAGGACAACGATTGTCCATCCAGTTTTTGTTTTCATAAATGGTATTCCATCAATTTTTATGCCGAAATGATGGCTTTTGTGAAGGGTCCTCCCTGACAAAAGCGTTCCAGCATTTTCTCAAGCTCATTTAGCGGACCTTCAATGGTTTTCTTACCGTAAAAACCTGTGATAAGCATTAGAATTTCATTGGTTTTTAGTGTGATACGGGTTCGTGTGCAGTCAGATGTGGGATTGCCTATCACTCCGGTAAGGTCACGATAAACCGGCAAATTTCCCACATTCAGAGCTCCCCGGCCAATGGCTTCGAAAGGATCCTCCGCACTACCTATGCCCAGTTCAATTGGCCCGTTTATTAATCGATAGTCGAATCCGCCAATGGTTACGCCTGTCTTAATCGATACGAGATTTAGCACATCGACGACTGTATTGATGGCGTAAAGGTCCTGATTTTTGATAATCCTCCGCATCAGTGCTTCGGCCGACAGGCGGTAACGGTTTGGATCCTTGCCTAAATGACGATAGGCTTGCTTCCCTAACCGGATCGCTTCGACCTGACGGATGGCTTCTGTGTCCATCGTCCTACTGATTCGGTCAGCCTCCATGCTAATCAGCTCCCAGAGTTCACTGTGCTGTTCCGAATTGATCACCGAACCGGATAAAACCCCAACCACCAGATCAGGAAACAGAGCTCGGATCTCATCGCTGATCCTAATCATCTTTCTTTGAGCTGTTAAAGTTTTGTGTATCAAATAAATAACGATATTCTCCGTTCGCTTTCATCAGCTCCTCATGTGTGCCGCTTTCAATGATTTCTCCCTCCCGAATCACCAGTATCCGGTCGGCACGCATAATGGTTGAGAGGCGATGGGCAATGACAAGGCTGGTTCTGCCAGCCATCAGCTCCTGTAACGCGAGTTGAACCAGACGTTCCGATTCGGCATCCAAGGATGAGGTGGCTTCATCAAGGATCAAGATGGGAGGGTTACGATAGATGGCCCTGGCCAGGCAAATTCGTTGGCGCTCACCACCGGAGAGGGTGCTGCCACGGTCGCCCAACCGACTATCGAATTGATCTGCCAAATGACTGATAAACTCCCAGGAATGCGAAGCCTCCGCTGCAATTTTTAGAC
>JAAYIP010000328.1 GCA_012523435.1 Bacteroidales bacterium
CCGGTAATCCGGTTTCAGATTCCGTCAGGTTTTTTGAACAGTCCGGCAAAACTGATCGTCGGGGTGTTACGAGCCTGGATAATCCTGATACGTACCTGGTCGGCTCTCACTGGCGGGAAGCGCAGCAACCTGGAATATCCAATCGTGGTTCCCTGGATTACCTCCTGCCATTGGTTGTCTTTTCGGATCTCCAGCGAAAATTCCTCGACACGCTGGCCATATTCGATATTTTCGCGCAATTCGAGGCAATCAAACACCTTTTCTCCCTCGAGGTCGAACTCAATCCAGCCCTCGGTATTCCCTCTCCGGGCCATCCAAAACTGATCCCTACCGTGGATTAGCACGTGGGCAGGCTTATGTCCTGGCGTGGAACTGCTTGCCCGGATTCGGGCCCCTTCTATCAGATTATTACCGAAGATGCGATCTCTGAGCTTCTTAAACGCAATCAGCGACTCCACATCGTTTTCATGGATCAGCCCGCGCTTATCCGGTGGGATATTCAGGAGCAGCAGGGAGTTCTGGCCAACGGAGGAAAACCAGATGTCCAGCAGTTTTTCCGGCGTTTTCACCTGATCATCCTGCTCCGAATGATAGAACCATCCAGGTCGGATGGACACATCCACCTCTGAAGGATACCAGATCAGGGCAGGGGCTTCAAGGATGCGGCTTCGGCTACCCAGATCCTGCTCCATCATGTTCCCCACAGGCACAAAGACTCCATCGGAAGGCTGCTGCTGCGATCCGGCAGCGATCTGATCGGTATTGGTCAGGTTATAGGGAACCACCGACCACTCCGTAGCACGGCCGTAACCTGTCTCGGTACCTACCCATCGAACATCAGGACCCATCACAGCAATGGCAGCCTGTGGCTGTAATTTTCTGATTGTCTGATAGTAACGAAGCCAGTCGTACACTTGCCGCTTCCCGTTCGGGCCTTCGCCACAAGCCCCATCGAACCAGACCTCATCCACCCGACCATACTGGGTAAGCAGTTCAGTCAACTGATTCACAAAGTGATCATTATACTCATCGGTGCCATAGGAAGGCTCGTGGCGGTCCCATGGGGAGAGATAAACGCCCAGTTTTAGTCCAAACTCACGACATGCCTCGGCCACCTCTTTGACCAGGTCGCCCTGGCCATCGCGCCAGGGGCTGTTCTTAACGGAATGATCGGTGTAGGCGGTTGGCCAGAGGCAGAATCCATCGTGGTGCTTCGTAACTATGATGATCATCCGCATCCCCGCCTCGCTGAGGGCAGATGCCCATTGCCGGGCATCGAGCTCCGTAGGATTGAACCAGGCCGGATCTTCCGTGCCAGTGCCCCACTCTCTCTCCGTGAAGGTGTTCATCCCAAAATGAATAAAAGCAGTGTACTCCAGCTCCTGCCAGTCGAGCTGCCGTGATGATGGGACGACACGGGATGCTTTTTCGATGATACTTTCGGGACTATCACCCGGATCAATAGTCACAAAACTGTCGGAAGGCTGAGGCTCGCGACAGGCAGAGAGAAGAATCAGGCAGGCGGAGAGCAGGATAAACCGGATTTTCATGGCAGCAGGTTTTATGTGTTGGGCGTCAGGTAAAAATAGTCAAAAAAAGAGCCTTTGCCGGCTCGTTCGGTTATCTTTGAAGTAAAGAATCGATAACACTCTTAATCACCAGAAAATGAAACGACAGGTTTGGATAGGTCTTATGACCCTCGCTTTCATCAGCTTCCCACTGATGGCTCAGGCTCAGGCTTTAACCAGCGAGCAGATCGGGCAACTTGTGGAGCGAACATTGAAAACATTTGATGTGCCCGGAATTGCAGTCGGGGTTGTGAAAGATGGCCAGGTGGTTCATGCCCAGGGTTACGGTTTGCGATCGCTCAACACAGGAAAACCGGTGAATGAAAACACGCTTTTTGGGATCGCCTCCAACTCCAAAGCTTTTACAGCAGCAGCGCTGGGGATGCTGGTTGAAGAGGGCAAGCTGAAGTGGGACGACAAAGTGGTGGATCATATTCCGGAATTCCGGCTTTACGATCCATACGTAACTCACGATTTCACCATTCGCGACCTGCTGACCCATCGAAGCGGGATGGGGCTCGGTGCTGGCGACCTGATGATTTGGCCCGACGGGAATGATTTCACTCGCCAGGAGATCATCCATAACCTTCGGTATCTCAAGCAGGTATCTCCGTTCCGGTCGAAATACGATTATGACAACAACCTCTATATCGTTGCCGGAGAAGTGATCGGAAGAGTTTCCGGATCCAGCTGGGAGGAGTTCATCGAAACCCGCATTCTCAAGCCACTGGGTATGAGCCTGACCGGCAGCTGCTTCAACCGACTGCGCGATACCTCTAATGTGATCGATGCGCACTGTCCTGTCGATGGAAAGATACAGGTTATCGAACGGACTAAAGGAGAGGTGATGAATGCCGCTGGGGGTATCTACTCAAATATTAGCGACTTATGCAAATGGGTCAATATGCTGCTGGCCAGGGGCTCATATGGCCAGGATGGAAAAGAACAACTATTGAAACGCAGCACCATAGGCGAACTTTGGACGCCGCAAACTTTTATGGGCGCTCGCAATTCCCCTCCATACAACACTCATTTTATGGCTTACGGTCTCGGGTTCGTGCTGGCTGATGTAAAAGGCCACCTTGAAGTTTCCCATACCGGCGGTTTGGGAGGAATGGTCACCCAGATCACCCTATTCCCCGAGCTCAACCTGGGAATCATAGTTTTGACCAACCAGGAGGTTGGTGCAGCCTTCACCGCTATTGCCAACCAGATCAAAGACAGCTATCTGGGCATCCCCGAAACGGATTGGGTACAGAGTTTGGATGAACGTCTGAAAAGCCGCGCCGGTCAAGCTGATCGGATGGTAGAATCCGTCTGGAACGAGATTGAACAACAGCGAGCCAGCGGCTTTCCAAATAAACCCGCAAGTGATTTGATAACAGGCACTTATCAAGATCCTTGGTTTGGGTCAGTCACCATTTATGATGCAGACGGAAGGCTCTGGTTCAAATCAGCACGATCGCCCAAACTTACTGGTGAACTTCATCATTATAAAGGATTTACGTTCGTCGCCAAGTGGCTCGACCGGGGCCTGAATGCTGATGCACTCGTCCTGTTTCAACCCGGTTTTGATGGTAAGGCACAGGAGATCAGGATGAAAGCCTTATCTCCTCTGACCGATTTCAGCTATGATTTTCATGATCTGGAGTTAACACGTACCAATCGCCCGTAAGTCATTCCGGCAGATCCTGATAGATTAACCTTTCAGTATCCTTTTGGCCACCTGTTCACCCACCTCCCGTGTTCCGGATGGGTGTTGACGATTCAAGTCGGGGGTAAGTACACCTTTCCGGATAGTCTCTTCCACCGCTTTTTCAATGGCATCAGCGGCTACCGGCTCATTGAGGCTCATCCGCAACATCATGGCAACGGAGAGAATCGTTGCCAGCGGGTTGGCAATATTCTTCCCGGCTCCTTCAGGCCAACTACCATGGATAGGCTCGTATAGGGCCACCCCGTCGCCAATGGAAGCTGATGGCAGCAATCCGATGGAGCCACTGATCACGCTGGCCTCATCGGATAGAATATCGCCAAACAGATTCTCTGTTAGGAGAACATCAAATCTTGATGGATTGATTATCAGCTGCATAGCTGCATTATCAACAAAAAGGTAATCCAGTTCAACATCCGGATACTCGCTGGCGATTACTGTCACCACCCTGCGCCATAACCTGGAGGTTTCCAGCACATTGGCTTTATCAACCAGCGTCACTTTTTTCCGCCTTTGCCGGGCGAGACGAAATGCTACCCGGGTGATCCGGGTAATCTCATCCACGGAGTATAGGCAGGTATCCACAGCAGTCTGGTCTTCATCACGCAGCTCCCGCGGTTGTCCAAAATAGAGTCCTCCGGTGAGCTCACGCACCACCACCAGATCAGCTCCGGCAATGCGCTCCGGTTTCAGGGGCGACTCCTCCACTAACTCAGGCCACACTTTCACTGGCCTGATATTCGCAAAAAGCCCAAGCTGGCTCCTCATGGACAGCAAGCCCTGCTCAGGCCTGACCGTGGCATTGGGGTTGTTATCGTAGCGCGGATCACCTATGGCACCAAACAGAATGGCATCACACGATTGACAAAGCAAGTGAGTATCAGCAGGGTAAGATTCTCCAGTTGCCTCAATGGCAGCTCCGCCAATCAGTCCATACTGAAAGCCAAAACGTACCTTAAAGCGACTCTCAACTGCTTCGAGCACTCTGACGGCTTCGCGGCAGATCTCCGGTCCGATTCCATCACCGGGCAAAACGGTTATCTTGTAGTTCGACATTACTCCTCCCAAGTAGCTAGTTTATGCTCAAATTGCTCAATTTCGGGTTTGAGCAAAACCAAATAGTCAATCAGATCGATCCCGTCAAGCAGGCATCTTTTCCGGAAAGCATTGATATCAAATCGGATTTCCATTGGCATAGCCATCTGGCTGTTCACCAGGGCATCTGATTTCTCCGGTATGAGCATCTGGGCTAGAAGGTCAACAGTCCATTGGATTTGTGGTGCCGAAGCGGCTGTCTCGAAGAGCGAATCAAGCTCCTGATCTTCGACTTCGATTGGCAACAGCCCGATGTTGAGGGCGTTAGTTCGGAAAATATCAGCAAATCCGGAAGAAATCACCACCCGGAATCCATATTGAAAGAGGGCCCAGGCAGCGTGTTCACGCGAGGATCCACAACCGAAATTCCGGCCTGCCAGCAGGATTTTACCCTGACCCTTCGGTTGGTTCAGGATAAAGGAGGCATTTGGACTGCCATCCGGATGAAAGCGCCAGTCGTGAAACAGGAACTTCTCGTATCCCGATGATTCGACGGATGTCAGAAAGCGAGCGGGGATGATCCGGTCAGTATCGATATGGTCGATCCGCAGCGGAACAATTCGTGAAGTGAGCGTATGAAAAGGTTGAAAAGGCATGACTTATTGGATTTTAACGTTTTGGAAACAACGAGGATCGGTAACTTTTCCGGTTACGGCAGCAGCGGCTGCCACGAGTGGACCGGCGAGGAGTGTTCGAGCTCCGTGACCCTGGCGGCCCTCGAAATTCCGGTTGGAGGTTGATACACAATAGGATCCGGGAGGAACTTTATCCTCATTCATTGCCAGGCAAGCCGAGCAGCCAGGTTCGCTCAACTCGAAACCGGCATCAGAAAGAATTTGTCCGATACCTTCCTCGACAGCTTCCTTCCGTACCCGGGCTGATCCAGGAACGATCCAAGCGGTTACGCCCGGAGCTTTTTGGTGCCCCCTGACCATTTCGGCAAAAGCCCGCAGGTCCTCTATGCGTCCATTGGTACAACTTCCGACAAAGACATAATCTACCTTCTTGCCAAGCAAGTTTTCTCCTGCCCTGAAATCCATATATCGAAGAGCTGTATCGTTGACATCGGGTATCGTTGCATCGATAGGTATAGCCATCCCGGGGTTTGTTCCCCAGGTGATCATCGGCGGCACCAGCGATGCATCAAAACTGGCCTCCCGGTCGAACTGTGCATCAGGATCCGAGGCCAGGCTCTTCCAAAATTCGAGGGCATTCTCCCAAGCCTCTTTCGTAGGAGCGAAATCCCTATTCTGGAGGTAGCTATAAGTAATCTCATCAGGAGTGATAAGTCCGCTTCGCGCTCCCATCTCGATGGCCATATTACAGATGGTCATCCGTCCTTCCATCGACATATTCCGAATTGCCTCACCGGAAAATTCGATGAAATACCCGGTGCCAGCACGGGTTCCGAGCTTGCTTAAGATATAGAGAATCAAATCTTTAGGCGTTACCCCCGAGTTCAAGGCAGCATCCACACGGATGCGGAAAGTCAGGGGACGGCGTTGGATCAGGCACTGGGTAGCCATGACCATCTCCACCTCTGAGGTGCCGATACCAAAGGCAACAGCACCTAATGCGCCATGGGTAGCGGTATGACTGTCACCACAGACGACAGTCATTCCCGGCAGGGTAAGACCCAGCTCAGGACCTATGACATGAACAATGCCATTACGCGGATCCCCTGTTCCAAAAAGGCGAATTCCCGATCTTGAGCAATTCTCCGCAAGTCGGAGCATCTGACTGTTTGATTGTGTGCTCCGCCGTATCTCCGGATCTATTGAGGTAGAAACATTGTGATCCATGGTAGCCACCATCCGATCAGGGCGCCATACGGCCAGCCCCCGCCGGTCGAGCCCTTCAAATGCCTGTGGGCTGGTTACCTCATGGATATAATGGCGATCAATATAGAGGACCGATGAGCCATCATCGAGTTTTCTTACTTCATGCCGATCCCAGATCTTGTCTATCAGTGTTTTACCTTTCATGGTGTATCATCATTTTATTAAGTGCATCAATCAAAGCCTGAACGGAGGCGGTGACAATGTCTGTATTTGCGGAAAATCCATACCAAGTACGGTTTCGTCCATGTATTCTGACATGGACTTTCCCCACATCATCACTGCCGCGGGTGATCGCCTGAATGAGGAACTCATCCAGGTCGAAATGCTCATCGATTATTTTTGCCACGGCCTTAAAGGCGGCATCAAAAGCTCCGTTACCTTCGGCCGTTGCCGACCGTACTGCTCCGTCCACCTCCAGGTGGACTGTTGCCATGGGCACAGTAGAAACGCCCGTAAGAACCTGCAATAGCTTCAATTTCAGCGCAGTACCAGAATCCTCATTCTGACCGGTCAGCTTTAGCAGGTCTTGATCGGTAACCTGCTTCTGTTGGTCGGCCATTTCAAGAAACCGGGCATAGAGTGTATCCAGATCACCATTGTAGTAATGATATCCGAGGCGATCAAGGTGGTACTTCAATGCTGCCCGTCCCGACCGGGCGGTCAGGACGATAGCCGACTCATCCACGCCTACCTCAGCAGGATCGATGATTTCATAGTTTTCGCGGTCTTTCAGGACTCCATCCTGATGGATTCCGGAAGAGTGAGCGAAGGCATTACGACCGACGATAGCCTTGTTGGGCTGCACGGGCATGTTCATCAGGGATGAGACCATCCTACTGGTTTCCATGATTCTTCGGGTGTTGATGCGGGTATCTACCGGAAAGTCTTTACGGGTTCTGACCGCCATCACGACCTCCTCCAGGGAGCTGTTTCCGGCTCGTTCTCCGATGCCATTGATGGTCACCTCCACCTGACGGGCTCCGTTGAGCACTCCTGCAAGGGTATTCGCAGTGGCCATTCCGAGGTCGTTATGGCAATGGGTAGAAAGGATAGCCTGATGAATATTAGGGACTCGCTCCATGAGGTAGCGAATTTTGGCGCCGTATTCGGAGGGAAGGCAATATCCGGTGGTATCGGGAATATTGATGACAGTTGCACCAGCCAGAATCACGGCTTCGACCACTCGAGCGAGGTATTCGTTATCGGTGCGACCGGCGTCTTCCGCATAGAACTCCACCTCTTCAACCAGGTTACGGGCATAGCGCACTGCTTTCACCGCCTGTTCGAGGATCGCCTCCGGATTAGATTTAAGCTTACTATAGATATGATAAGGGCTGGTTCCGATCCCGGTATGAATCCGGGCTCGCCGCGCACCCTTCAGGGCAGCGGCGGCCACGTCGATATCTTTTAGCACGGCGCGGGTCAGTCCACAAACAACCGGCTCACGCACCGCTGCTGCAATTTGGACCACTGCTTCAAAATCTCCCGGACTGGATACCGGAAATCCGGCTTCAATTACATCCACTCCGAGGGTTTCCAACGCACGGGCCACCTGAATTTTCTCTACTGTATTTAACTGACATCCTGGTACTTGCTCTCCATCGCGCAGGGTGGTATCAAACACTAACAAGGGTTCTTTGTTGCTCATAAATCTTTGGTTTTGTGGTTTTGCTATCGGAGAAAAAAAAAGCCTCCCCGGCGTTCGGGGAGGCTTTGATTATGATTATCTTTTTTTTAATCAGATTACTACAAAACACCCCCGCTAACTCCCTCCCATAAGGAGGACGCAAAGAATGAGGATGGTGCTGTGTAGAATCGAATTCATTGATTAGACTAAATTTTCAGGGTTCAAATGTAAAGTGCATCACCTGAATAAACCAATAAGCTGATGAAAAAAATCGGCAATTTTTCTCTATTACACTGACGAACAGGCCGGTTATTACTTCTCCTGAAGTTTTTCCGTGGCCCATTGGAAATTGGGCTCCATGGCCAACAATTTCCGATAAACCTCCTTAGCCAGAAAAGCCTGATTCCTTGAATTGTACCATTCGGCCAGGATCATGTGGGTGTTCAGGTAATACCAGTACCCCTGATAATCTGCCAAGTTCTGCTCCATCAGCTCTATCGCCTTAAGATAATGCTCGATAGCACGTTCTTTAGACCCTCCAAAAGCAGCCGGTAGATACCAGTCCTTATTAGCAGATTCAACCCATGCCTCTGGACAGTTGGGACCATGATCCAAAGCTGAGTTAATGGCTTTCAAGGATTTAGGTCCAATAATCGGCACTTTATGCGGTTGATAGCCCATCCGGAAGCCAAAGAGTGCGCCATGCAGGGCAAGATATTTGGGATTCTCCGGACTGATTTCCAGCAATCTGTCGGTCAGGTCCTCCACCCGGTCGAGATAAGGCCTCGCTCTCCTCTTTTCATCCCGGCCCATGCAGTATCCGATGTAACCATAGTGGGCCATAGCCATTTCGTACAACTCTGACTCGGTGGGATTAGCGGGAAGCGCTTCCAGCAGCTTTTCCCATGTCGAGATGTTTCCGGTGATGTAGGCTTGATAAATCCGGTTCTGAAAGGTTTGGGATTGGTTGTTCGCTCCCGAAGAATCCAACGGCATCAGCAGCAGGATCATTATCGACAGGAACAACCTCGGGGTGTAATGGACTAATTTCTTGATCATTGTGTTAATTCCGTATCCTGGTACTGCACCTGCAGTCGCTTCAGTTCGGCCTGCAAATCTACCAAAATTGCAGCATACGCCGGATCGGAGTAAACATTATTCATTTCCTGCGCGTCTGCCTGAAGATCATACAGTTCCCACTCATCGATATCATGATAAAAGTGGATGAGTTTGTAGCGACCGTCATACACACCGTAGTGGCGCTTGACAGCATGAGAACCCGGAAATTCATAATAGTGATAATAGATTGATTTTCGCCATTCGGGTGGCGCGGCTCCATCGGAGTCTGATTTTGTGAATACGGGCAACAATGATTCACCCTGTAACGTCTCTGTTGGCTCTAATCCAGCCATCTCGACGAAGGTGGGGGCAAAATCAAGGTTCTGAATCAAAGCCCGGGATGTTGTTCCGGCCTTGATTTTGCCCGGCCAACGCATAAATACCGGAGGCCGGAAGCGCTCCTCGTACATAAACCGCTTATCAAACCCTCCATGCTCGCACAGATAAAAGCCCTGATCAGAGATGTAAACTACCAGGGTGTTCTCTTCCAACCCATTCTCTTTTAGATAATTAAGCAATCGCCCCACCTGATCGTCCACGCTCTGAATTACCGCCAGATAATCCTCAAGATAGCGCTGCAGTTTCCATAGGGCCAATTCCGACCCAG
>JAAYIP010000329.1 GCA_012523435.1 Bacteroidales bacterium
CGGTCACCGAGCGGGAGCGACCGGTGCTGATCATTGGGAAGACGGTGATGGGCAAAGGTTGCATAAATCCAGCAGGAGAATCCTTTGAAGGGATGAGCTCAACTCACGGACAGCCTATCTCAAAGGCAGGTGCTTCTTTCGAGCAGACAATTGTCAATTTGGGTGGTAATCCGGAAGATCCTTTTGCCATTTTCCCGGATGTGGTGGGGTATTATGAGGCTGTTTTACGGGCCAAGCGAGATAAAGCTATTGAAAGAAAGCAGATTGAGGCGGAGTGGAAGCAGGAGAATCCGGAAGCCTGGGATAAGCTGCAAAGCTTTTTCAACGAGGAGTTGTCTGCGGTTGACTGGGGTTCTATTGATTTCAAGCCAGGCTTGTCAACCCGTGAAGCCTCCGGGGTAGTTCTTTCGCATTTTGCGGAACATTTTGATAATATGATTGTTATGTCGGCTGATCTGGCTAATTCTGACAAGACTGATGCCTTTCTGAAAAAGACCCATCCTTTCGGATATCAGGATTTTCGCGGAGCTTTTCTTCATGTGGGAGTCTCTGAGCTGACCATGGGTGCGCTGGCTAACGGTATGGCACTTCATGGCGGTGTCGTGCCGGTATGCGGGACATTTTTTGTTTTTTCTGATTATATGAAACCGGCTGTTAGGATGGCTGCGCTGATGGAGTTGCCGATCATTTATCTGTGGACTCATGATGCCTTTAGGGTGGGTGAGGATGGTCCCACTCACCAGCCAGTAGAGCAGGAGGCTCAGATCAGGCTGATGGAGAAGCTCAGAAACCACTCCGGTCATCCCTCGATGCTGGTGCTTCGGCCTGCCGATTCAGCTGAAACGGTCGTTGCCTGGAGTATGGCTCTCGAAAATCGCCATCGTCCTACGGCACTTTTATTATCGCGGCAGGGCATACATGATCTGCCACCTCAAAATGCTACTGAACGCTTGAATCAGGCTGCTAAAGCAAAAATGGGAGGTTATGTGGTATTGAAAAATGGTACTAATCCAGTCATTACCCTCCTTGGCAATGGCTCCGAAGTGGCCACACTCGTGGAAGCAGCAGATGTACTGCTGAACGAGCATGGAGTCTCAAGCCAGGTGGTTTCCATCCCTTCGGAAAGTTTATTTCTTGCCCAGAGTGCTGATTATCAGAAGACTGTGATTCCAGAAGAAATCCCAGTTTTTGCGTTGACTGCCGGATTACCGGTGACAATGGAGAAGTTAGCTGGTCCTGGAGGATTAGTTTGGGGGCTTGATCACTTTGGTTATTCAGCGCCGGCAGGAGTTCTGGATCAAAAGTTTGGATTCACAGCAATCAATGTGGTTTCGCAGGTATGCGGAATGCTTGGAATTAATTAAAAACAAACAGATAAGTTTAATGGCTTTCCCGGACGACAAAGAACTTTTGACGAGTTACCGCGAATCGGGACGGCCGGAGTACTATTTTGGGATTATCCTGGAGAAATATCAGCAAAAACTCTACTGGTACATTCGCAGGATGGTGATTAATCATGAGGATGCCGATGATGTGCTTCAGAATACATTTGTCAAGGTTTGGAGGGGATTGCCGGCATTCAGGGAGGGTAGCGGGTTATTTACTTGGATGTACAGAATTGCTACTAATGAGGCCTTGACATTTCTGAAAAGTCGACAGAAAAGGCGCAAGAGGGAGATGGACGATCCGGAAGGGAGGATCGTGGAGGGATTGCACAGTGATCCTGAATTTAGTGGTGACGAGCTCTATCAGAAATTATTGATTGCGATTGAGCAGTTACCAACGAAGCAGCAGCAGGTTTTCCGTTTGCGCTATTTTGAAGAGATGCCTTATGAAGATATGTCGACGGTTTTGAATACCTCGGTCGGGGCATTGAAGGCATCCTATCATCACGCAGCAAAGAAAATTCAATCAGCCATTTTGGACGGAGATTAAACCTCTACGGACAGGTGGCGTCTAACTGGCGAAAGAATTAGGAATGGATAAGCACAACACTATTTCGGACAATGAGCGGCTCAAAAAGCAGCATTTGTCGGTACCGGAAGGCTATTTCGACGAGTTGCCAGGTCGGGTGATGGCGCGAATCCGTCAGGAGAGTGTTCGGCCGATACCTTACCAACGAAGACGATTGATCCAACCCTGGATGGCTTGGGTGAGTGCCGCAGCTGTGGTTATTCTCGTTGCCTGGCTGGGAATCAGGACAATCAACCGTGTTCCCGCTCAGGATGACTTGCTGGCAGATAAAATGCAATTTATGATTGAGTTTTACGGTCAAGACCTGAATGAGGCTATCCTGGCTGGATACTTGGAGGATCAGGACATTCAGCTCTCAACAAATGTTAATCAGGATGCTCAGGATTTGATATTCTATCACCCCGATCAGGTGGAAAGCTTGCTCTATGAGTCGATCCTTGAAAAAAATCCGAAACAATGAAAAGAGTAATCATCAC
>JAAYIP010000330.1 GCA_012523435.1 Bacteroidales bacterium
GGCGGGATGACCAACAGCCATTTCGTCATGGATGAACTTGTTCCCCGGGTCGAAAGCATTGCCCCAGTACACATTTTCCCTGATCAGGATGATGTAGAAACCCTGGCCGTTAATGGTTTCTCCTTATTGAACGGAGAGATGCAAGTCCTCGATTACTAATTGATTTTCAACATCTTAACAACCTCTTTTCGATCACCGGAAACTAGACGCAACAGGTAAACACCCGGGCGCACCTGGTGTCCGAAGTGGTTGGTTCCATTCCACTCAATCTTGTACTGCATTGAATTCATCTGCTCATTAAGGAGGGTTTTGACTATCCTACCGGCTAGATCATAGACTTCCAACAACACCTGGTCGTTTTCAGGGACCCTAAAGGTAATCTCCGTTGAGTGGATAAAGGGATTCGGATGGTTTTGTTCCAGCAGATTGGCTTGATCCGGATTGACAGTGGAGATAAAGAGTGATCCGGTAGCGGTCAGGTTGAACTGATCTCTGATCAGCACCCTGACTTCAAAGAGAGTGTTAGGCTGATTAGGCCGGCAGAAGAGCCATCCGGTAGGATCGAGCCGCAGGTCATCGGGTAACCGCGCCGGGTTGAAGAGAATGTGGTTTTGGCCATTCTGCAGATCCGAAGGGAGGAAGGAATTGAATAGTCGGTTATCGCCATTTGAGACACCAAGAGTCAAGCCGGGATCATGCCTAAGAAATTCGGTATCAGAATATTCAAAAACAATCCTTCCATCCGGATAGAGCTTACAGCAAAAGCTGATCTCGACAGGACCCTCGTTGGTGGGGGCCATCCCGTCCCAGCTGACAATGGCAACCGTATCACTGGTAAAATAACGGACACCGTTGCCTGTGTTGAAATAATCGATGGGCATTCCAAAGGGAACGATCCGCTTTCGTGACCTAAAGCGAAGCGATAGATCGATGGCATAAGGGTAATCCTTTTCTATCGGCTCAAACAGGAGCTGGCCATCAGCGCCAATAATCAGTTGGCGATATTTCTTGCCGAAGTAGGGAAAGTCGAACGGAAGGTCATAAGGATCATCGAGGCTTCCGAACCTATAGGTATAGATCAGGGTACCATCGTCGGATGGTCCGCGGGTGTTGCTCATCACGAGGTCATAGTTGTACAGCAGTTCCCAGCGGGAAGGAGCCGCTGCGCCGGTTGCTGAAAACTGAGTAGATACATACTGGCCTGTTTGAGCGAAGATCATCGGCTGGGGATCCACCTCTATCTTATTGAAAGCCACGCTTCTAGTCAGCGAAGCATAGGTTCTGGCATTATTCTCAATCCGGATATTGAGCCCATCGAGAAGAACCGAATCTTTAGCTCCGAAGTGGTTATAAACGCCAAAACTATGGATGGAACCTTCTTCGCTATCAGCCAGATCTATCTCTTCCACCACCAGGAAAAACCTGACGGGTTTGCCGCGTTCAATGAAGGCAGTCAGTGGGGTAATGTCAAGGCCCAACTCAAATGGTTGCGCAGGAGAATCCGGGTCGGTCAGCGGCAGACAACCCCCCTGGTAATTAAAATGAGGGAATTCCAACAGGTGATCTGGCCTGGTGGCATCGGGATTTTCTGATACACCGGCCATTATTTTGATTTTGTCGCGGCAGGAGTGTTTGAGTGACGCCCTGAGGGTGAGGATTGGCTGGTAGCTTTTAGCAACCTCAACCACATGAACCGATCGGTTCCAGAATCCACCCTGATATCCAAATCGGGCGAGAAGATGATAAGGCACATAGGCCATTCCGTTGCGGCCGAAATCGTTACCCCAGCTGTTATAGACGATTAAGGCACCTTTCTCCCAGTCGTTCAGATCAATAACGCGATCATTATTGATGTCCACATCATTCGTGTATCGGCCATCCCAGTTCAGATCGACCTTGATGGAGTCGTTGTATCCCACGATGGTCATTCCGTGCCCGACTCCACTGCCGAAGGTGGTGATGATAGGTGCTCCCGCATCGGCTGAGCTTTCAGGGAGCGTGCCAAGAATCATACCTCCGGAGGCGATCTGGAAATTGGCTAATCCACCAAATGCCGATCCATCAAAATGGTCATACAGATATCGTTTCAGGAGGTTGACGCCCTCGGGGGTACCTACCTGGATGGAATAGTTTTGGATCACACGATTTTGCATAGCCCGATCATACTTCTCATATCCCGACATCCAGTACTGAATGTTGTTTTGAACCGGATAATCAATCAGATTGGGGTTTCCTGCAGCTTTAACAATCTCCCAGCTATCGAAATAGCTCACCCCGTTATTGGATTGGGCTCCGTTCAGAAAATTCCAGGTAAACAAAGGAGAATACCGGTTTTCGATTTGTTTGGCCGTCGTATTTCGTCGACGGTTAAGCTCATAAGTCAGTAAGTACCAGATTGATCCAGCTTGATTACAGCTATATCCGTGTTGATTAATGACTGATGGGAAGTAGGTTGACTTTGAGAGGTCCACTTTTGCCGGCAGTGCTGATCCGGATTTCAGCTTTACCTGTTCCGGAACCGGGTAGGGCGGAAAATCGGGCCCCTCGGATATCTCCTGGGCGACGAGTGCCAAAGGCCATATCAATAATAACGCTATGAATCGTACCACCTTCATTGTCCATCCAAATTGGCGGAAAAATAGTTAAAAAAGTGGACTAATAGGAAGGTTGTGAACATCATCGGATACCACAGAATAGGGCTTACAGCAAGGCGATGTGAGATACTGATGCCGTCTGGCTCAATAAAAAAACCGATAATCCTGTAAATCAGCACTATCGGTTTTTCTCTTTGTGGTACCACTCGGAATCGAACCAAGGACACACGGATTTTCAGTCCGTTGCTCTACCTACTGAGCTATGGTACCTGCTAAAATGGATTACAAAAGTAACCAAAAAATGATTACACAAAATAGCCAGAATGAAAATATTGAATTGCCACTGGGGCATTTTGTATCTTTGCGGCCGGTTAAATCCCGCCAATGGAGTATTTTACACATAATTTAAGTAATGGGATGCGCCTCGTGCATCTGCCGTCCGACACAACCGTGTCTTATTTTGGCCTGCTGGTAAACACCGGCTCACGTGATGAATCAGACGAAGAGCACGGAATCGCCCATTTCATTGAACACGTGATCTTTAAAGGCACCAAGCACCGTAAAGCCTACCATATCCTCAGCCGACTGGATGATGTGGGTGGAGAAATCAATGCTTACACCACCAAAGAGGAAACCGCCTTCTACGCCGGATTCCTTAACCACCATTACGACCGGGCCATGGAGCTGATTTCGGATATTGTTTTTAACTCGGTTTTCCCGTTTAACGAGCTGGAACGAGAGCGTGAAGTCATCGCCGACGAGATCAACTCCTACAACGATAACCCTTCTGATCTGATTTTCGATGATTATGAGGAGCTGATCTTTGCCGGACACCCTATTAGCCGGAATATCCTCGGAACACCATCAACCATCGACACATTCGACCAGGCAGCAATCCGCAGATTTATGGCGCGAACCTACAACACCGAGGAGATGGTGCTCTGCTCGGTGGGAAAAATCCCCCTGGCTCAACTAATCAAACTGGCTGATAAATATTTCTCTTGGGTGGAAACCAATAACCGGCGATTTATCCGGAAACCGTTTCAGAACTATAACGCCACCACCCGTGTCATCGACAAAGGGACTCATCAAGCCCATTGCATCATCGGGAACCTGGCATACAACGCCCTGGATCATAAGCGGATGAATCTAGTACTCCTCAATAATCTACTCGGCGGCCAGGGTCTGAACTCCCGCCTCAACCTGTCGCTCCGCGAAAAACACGGATATGCCTACAATGTGGAATCATCCTTCACTCCCTATGTCGATACCGGAGTGTTGACCATCTATTTTGGAACCGATCATGAAAAGCTAGCTAAAAGCATAAAACTGGTTAACAAGGAGTTAGATCTACTCAGAACTCGTAAACTGGGCATACTCCAGCTCCGGCGAGCCAAGAACCAAATCATGGGACAGATTGCCATGTCGGCCGACAACAAAGAGAATCTGCTCTTCACCCTGGGCAAATCGATCCTGCTTTTCAACAAGTTCGACTCCATGGAAACGGTCAACCGGCGTATCGAGGCTATCACCGCCGAAGAACTGCTGGAAACATCCAATGAGGTGTTCGATCCCTCTATGCTATCTACCCTGATTTTTCAATGAACAACCATTTTAAACTGCTGACCGGCAATTTACCGGAATTGAGAGAATACCTCACCGCCCACACTACCCCTGAAGATCCTCTCCTGGCGGAACTGTTCCGTGAGACCTATGTAAAAATGCACCATCCCAGGCGGACAACCGATCACCTGGCCGGCCGCTTTCTTCACCTCTGCTGCCAGATGATCAGGCCACAACAGGTGCTTGAAATCGGCACATTTACCGGTTACGGGGCTCTCTCAATCGCCACCGCCCTCCCGCAGGATGCCACCCTGCATACGATCGAAAAAA
>JAAYIP010000331.1 GCA_012523435.1 Bacteroidales bacterium
CGATAGTACCCGTTCAGGGTTCCGCAGGAGGCATCCGTTTCGGTACTCATGATTCCAAAGATCATTTCTTTCGACTTAGTAGAGCTGTAGTTATTGATGATTTGTTCTTCCAGTTGTGTTCCGCTACTATTGATGACTTCGGTACAAGCTTCGGCCGACAGTTCATAATCGCCATGATAGAAATATACTCTGGCTAGCAAGGCCTTAGCTGCCCATTTAGTTGCGCGGTCCTGATTACTTGATGGCAACAGGCTAGCTGCCCGGGTTAAGTCGGCAATGATATTCTGATAACATGTTTCCATGTCATCGCGGGCTGGCTTATGTTCGATACCGCTAGGTTCTTTCAGGTAGGGAACACCCTCACCGGTTATCGGATTTCCGATATAACGAAGCATGTCGATATAGAGTAAAGCTCTGATAAACAGTGCTTCACCTTCAATTCGATCACGATTAGCTTCGATTTCACTATCCTCAACATTGGGGATCTCCATGATCACGGAGTTGACCAGATTGATGGTGAAATAGGCATTTGACCAGAAGCTGGTGGTGATTCGGTTGTCGGCCGTCATGGTTATGTTGAGCATTTGAAGCTCTTCATAGACGGTGTTCTGTTCGCCTGAGATTTTGACATTATCGGCCAGCATATCACCGGCGACCCAGATACGGCCGCCATAGAGGTCTCCGCCCTGGAGGCGGTCATAAGCTCCGATAATGGCTGACTGCAATCCCAGTGTTGAATTGAGGGCTGTCTTATCGGAGAGGTCCATTTGGGGCTCCATATCCAGAATTCCTTCGCAAGAGTGAAGAGCGAAGGCAAGGGTGAGAGCCAGGCTTATATATTTTATTGTTTTCATTTCTCGTGCGATTTTAGGTTAGATGGTAATGCTGATTCCGATCATGGCTGTTTTGATCTGTGGCGGACTCAAGTAGGTGACTCCCTGGGTTGTGTTGCCCGAGTTGTCGCGGTTAACTTCCGGATCCCAGCCGCTAAAATTGGTCAGAGTCCAAAGGTTTTGGCCTTTAAAGTAGATGCGGGCATTGGTCACTTTGATTCTTTTGGTGAACGATGCCGGAAGGTAATATCCAAAGGTCACATCTTTCAGTCTCAAGAATGAGGCATCTTCCAGATATCTGGTTGTGTTGTAGTTACGATTGTCAGGTTGCCAGGTGAGTCGTTGGACTGTTCCATCAGGGTTTTCGGGGGTCCATGCATCCAGGACTTTGGTTGTCTGGTTCCAGTTACCATCGATACCACCTTCGAGGAATTTACCATCATCGCGATAGACTTCTTGGCCGTAAGCCCAGGTGAACATGATGCTCAGGTCGAAATTCTTCCAGGTGAACAGGTTAGTCATTCCCCCAAAGAAATCAGGGTAAGGATTTCCAGTGACAACAGCATCCCGTTCGTAATTATATTCATTGGTGACTTCACCGGTCTCCTGGTTAATGAAGAGTTCATCACCGGTTTCCGGATCGATGCCGACCCACTCGACCAACCGCCATGCTCCGATAGGGAATCCTTCCTGGGCGAAGTTGTTTCCATAGTTTTCACCGGCAATGATTTGTCCCTGGATGTCCAGGATCTCGTTATAGTTTCTGGCCAGGTTCAGGTCTGTTTTCCATTTGAATTTTCCGGTCAGGTTGTTGGAGGTCAGGAAGAACTCGATCCCTCGGTTCATCATTGACCCAACGTTACGGGTGACGTTGGATGATCCGCTAGTTTCAGGGATATTCACTCGTAGCAGCATGTCATTAGTCTGTTTGTAGTACCAGTCGAATCCTCCGGAGATTCTTCCTTCGAGGATTCCCCAGTCGAGTCCTGCATCAAACTGCCGCACTTTTTCCCATCCAAGGAAAGGATTAGCGATGTTCCCTGTGCCGATGCCGGATTCGTTGTAATACTGTGTGGCATAATAGGTTCCATAATAGCTATAGTTACCGATAGCGGCGTTTCCGGTCATTCCGTAGGAGCTTCTGAGTTTCAGGAAGGAGAGTACCGGAACTCCGAGCATGAATGATTCATCGGTAATGATCCAGCCCACGGAAACTGCGGGGAACCATCCAAACCGGTTCTCTTGACCGAATCTGGATGAGCCGTCTCGTCTGATGCTCAGGGATAGCAGGTATTTATCCTTGAAGGCGTAATTGGTTCTAGCGAAATAGGATACAAAAGAGTATCCACCTTCATAGGCGTAGCCATTCTTTTTAGTACCGCTGCCCGGGTTAAAGAGGGTAGGGCTGGCGAGCTGTTCAGCCGAAAACTCGGCATCATACTGATAGCTTTTTTCGGCTGACATACCGATCATGGCATTGACTTCATGATTTTCGGCGAATGTATGATCGAAGCTGAAGTAGTTGTTGGTGTACCAGTTGTTTACTGATACCCTGCGATCCTGTGCCCAGTCCACTTCCTGGGTGAGGGTTCCGATCCATCGGTACTCTCGCTGGAAGAGGTTAGTGAGAGCATATTCTGAGCGGAATTTCAGCCAAGAGGCTAATTTATATTCGCCAAAGAGATTTGCCATGATGTTGGTAGCGTCCTGAACATGTTTGGTATTACTCTCAAAGGCCATCGGGTTGGTGCCGCTTCTTGGGGCGAAGAAATTCCCTGCCGAGTCCATCACCGGCATAATGGGAAGGCTTCTGGACTGTGCTGTTCCGAGGCCTCCTGCCCAAGAGGTTTGGACGCGGTTATTTTTAAAATTGGAGTACGTCATTTTCGCTCCGATCGTCAACCGGTTTGTTGCCTTGTGTATCAGGTCGATATGACCAGATGCGCGGCTAAATGCGTTATTGATGATGACTCCTTTGTCATCGCGATAGGTCAATCCGGCATAGAAGGTTGTTTTCTGGCTGCCGCCTCTGATGTTAAAGCTTCCTTCCTGGACGAATCCGGGCCGGAGCATCTCATCGATCCAGTCGGTATTGGTGTTCTCTGCGATTTCGCGTGTAATTCCAAAGGGGAGACCTTCATAGAATTCCTGGTAGTTCCCTGAGGTATCTTTTCCTGAGTTAGCCCAGGCCATTTTGGCCATCTGGAGGTATTCAGGACCGGACAGCAGGTCGAGTCGTTTAGTCACATCCGTTACGCCGGCATAGTAGCTGGCGTTGATCTCGGATTTTCCTTCCTGGCCGCTTTTGGTTGTGATCAGGACGACTCCGTTGGCTGACC
>JAAYIP010000332.1 GCA_012523435.1 Bacteroidales bacterium
AAAAGCTTCAACGCCTCTTCTTTGCTGATCTCTTCCCGCTGGTAGGTTGATTTTTTTGCTGCCAACTCATACATTTTCTTCTCTATATCGATGAGATCGCTCTCGGATAGAACCCGGTCGCCCAAATCAACATCGTAATAGAATCCATTCTCGATGGCTGGCCCGATACCAAATTTAACTCCGGGATAAAGCTGTTCTAAGGCTTCTGCCATTAAATGAGCAGATGAGTGCCAAAAGGCATGTTTGCCTTCAGGGTTTTCCCACTTGTAAAGCCTTATGGATGAATCTGTTGTAATCGTTCTGCTAATATCCCAGGTCTCCCCGTTGACACCAACAGCAAGAACCTCTCTGGCTAATTGTTGACTGATACTCTCAGCGATTTCTCTACCGGTTACCCCTGCTGGATATTCCTTGATCCGGCCATCGGGAAATGTGATCTTAATCATTTTGCTTTTTCTAGATGTGCAAATATAAAAAAAGCCGGCTGATAGCCGGCCTTTTCATGTGCCCAGAACAGGACTCGAACCTGCACGTCCTTGCAGACACTAGTCCCTGAAACTAGCGCGTCTACCACTTCCGCCATCTGGGCGTTATCTTAAAAGAACTCCTCGTGCCCAGGACAAGAATCGAACTTGCACGACCTTGCGATCACATGGCCCTCAACCATGCGCGTCTACCATTTCCGCCACCTGGGCTTCGGGTTGGCAAAATTAAGAAAAAAACAAATTCAATAATCATCCAGATCAATTTTGGGAGAAATATCTTCCCATAGAGTTAAGATTCGTCTAACTTGGGGAAGTCGCTGCTGGCTGTCGGTAGTCTCTAAATCAGCTTTCAGGCGCTGAAAACACCTGTATATGAGGTAGTCGTATTTGGTGGCACGAAGGGCGTCCTTTCTAAAAGGTTCTTTGGTTTCGCGTAGATAGTCGATGAGATCGTGCCGACTATGGACAAGACCAACCTGACTGGGATTGACGTAAAACAGGATTTTTGCTTTAGGAAGAGCCAAGTGAGCATCGGGATCCAGTAAAGTATCGAGATAAGCGAGCAGGGGCAGGTTGGGGAACATGACCGGATAGAGTGGAATGCCAAGCTCTTGAGCGATTATTGCATAGAATAAGGTGATGGAATACTCGTTGCCCCTTTTAGTTTCAGTGAGCCGGTTCAGAAAACTATTTCCGATCGATTCCGGATACTTTACATTGATGCGGAAATGATGTTTGTCGAAAAGGAAATGATTGAGCAACCGAACCCGTTCGAGGGCAGTCAACTTTTCGTTCAGCTCCATCCAGATCTCTCGGATAAAGGGTTGAATCTTTTCCTGAAAATCATTGAAAGTGAGGTCGGTAAACATGAACCGGGTCATTAGCCAAGCACCCTCCATCAAGTGGAGTGATTGGTGATTCTTCCAATTATGAAGCTCCTGATAAACGGATTCCGTTTGTAGTTGGGCGATTAATTCGGTATAGCGTTCGTGTACAGTCGGAGTAGATGCCAAGGCTGCTCCTGCTTCCAGCTTGGATAGTATCTTAGGTCCCAGTTCAAGAATTCTTGAACGGATACTCTGGTACACTTCTTCGTCGGGATCGTCCAGAAGGATCAGGAGGGATTCTTCTTCCGTACTCATAGATCAACAATTGGGATCGGTGACTGAATCTAAAACATATTGAATCAGTTTTTCCATATCCGGTTTATAATTATCATGGAACTGCTTAGTGAGTCGGTTGGCAATGATCAAACAGACGGTCATAGCTTTGTGCCCTAATATCTCGGACAAGCCATGGAGTGCAGAAGATTCCATTTCGATGTTGGTGGCTGAAAAGCCCTGGAACGAAATCTTTGATAGAAATTCGTGCAGGTGCGAAAATGAGGGTTTTGCTCTGACTGATCTCCCCTGGGGACCATAAAATCCATGGGCGGAAATGGTAATACCCGTTTTGCAAGCTCTGGACAACTGTTTAAATAGGCCAGGATCAGGCTTGGACGCATAGGGTAGGGGAATACGAGAAGGCCAACCAAGATCACTCTTAACGTACTCAATCAGCTGATCCCGTTCAGGATCTGCAGGGCGTTCGTAATAGTCCATCAGGCCATCAAGCCCAATCGACCAGGCTGATGCAAGCCATGCTCCCACAGGAACCTCGGGATGAATGGAACCCGATGTACCGATTCGGATGATTTTCAGGGTCTTGTGCTCTGGCTTGTCGAGGCGCGTTTGGAAATCAATATTGACCAATGCATCCAGTTCATTCAGAACAATATCAATATTATCAGTACCAATTCCGGAGCTGAGGACGTTGATCCGTTGATCATGATAGTAGCCGGCAATCGAAACGAATTCGCGGTTGGTTGCTAATTTTTCAACCCTGCTTAATTGCTTGCCAACCAAATCAACCCGGGAGGGATCACCCACCAAAAGAACAATATCTCCGATTTGATCTGGCTTGAGTCCGAGATGGAACGCGCTTCCATCAGTATTGATAATCAGCTCACTGGGTTCGTGATAGGTCATTTGATCATTCATTTATCGACAAATCTAATATATAAACAAACGAAAACAACGTAGGGAGCACCTCACGGGATTTTATATTTTTGCCGGGTAAAGGTCTATGTTATGATTCAAAGAATACAGTCCATCTTTCTACTCCTGGCTATGATCGCCTGGAATATCCTGTTTTTCAAACCCATCATGGGTTTCACGACTGATGCGGGCGGTTCCTGGTATCTTCTGGCCAGCTCCATAAAAGAATCCGCGGGTGACGGGATAGTCATGACAACTATACCCCTACTGGTGCTTCTGATTATTATCGATCTGCTGCTTTTATCTGCATTGTTGCTTTATCGCAGAAGAACCTTACAGCTGAGGGTTACACTGTTGTCCATGATTCTCCAGATCTTCTCTTATGGATTGATTGGATTATATGTGTTTTTTGGTGTCAATAAGCTGGATGCAAGTGCTCATCTGCTTTTTAGCACGGTGATGCCTCTTGTAGCGTTTGTCCTGACCTTTCTGGCTTTCCGGGGCATCAGGCGTGACATTCTACTGTTGAAAGCCCTCGAGAGACTTCGTTAACAGTCTTCGGAATCAGATGATTTCCAGGTGGTGCTGGTCGGTGATCTTTTCACAATAGAGACACTTCAGCTGTATCGGTTTTTTCTGAATCACATCAAAGCGGGTAGTGATATCTTCGTGATTACTGATGCATTTAGGATTCATGCACTTAGCAATTGCTGTGATCTCATCGGGAACAGAAACCACCCGCTTTTTAACTACCTGGTAATCCCGGATGATATTTAACTTGGCATCGGGTGCTACCAGAGATATTTTATTGATTTCATCATCCTCGAAAAACTTATCGGCGACCTTAATAATGGCCTTTTTCCCCAGCTTTTTGCTTTCGAGATTGAATCCAAAAGTAACCTGTGTTCCGATCTTATTCAATCCCAGGATGTTAATGACGCTGAACAGGTTTTGAGAGGGAATATGGTCAATTACGGTTCCGTTTCTGATAGCGCTGACCTTGAGTTCTTTTTTATCTTGCATGGGAGTATGTTATTTAACGCCTAAAATTTTGGAGATGATAGCCATACGGGTGTAAACCCCGTTTAGAGCCTGCTCAAAATAGTATGCTTTGGGATTTGAGTCCACGTCCGGATTTATTTCGTTCACTCGGGGCAAGGGATGGAGAATTCTCATATTGGATTTGGTATTGGTCAACATGGAATCCCTAAGGATGTAAACATTCTTAACCTTTTCATATTCAAGAGGATCAGAGAACCGTTCACGCTGAACCCTGGTCATATAGATGATATCCGCATCATTGAGATTATCAGCGATATCGCGATGCTCCTGGTAGGGAATGCCTTTTTTGTCAAGCAGGTGTTTGTACTCATCAGGCATTTTCAGTTCTTCAGGAGCAATGAAAGTGAATAGTGGCTGAAAAGCTGACATGGCGATGAGCAGGGAGTGAACGGTGCGACCGTATTTGAGATCTCCGACCATACAAATTTTGAGGTTATCGAGTCGGCCCTGTGTTTTCCGGATTGAGTACAGATCGAGGAGAGTCTGGGTTGGGTGTTGATGGGCGCCATCTCCGGCATTGATGATCGGTACCGGGGAGACTTCAGAAGCATATTGAGCGCTTCCTTCCAGGGGGTGGCGCATCACGATAAGATCGCTGTAATTGCTGACTGTCAGGATAGTATCTTTGAGTGACTCTCCTTTTGATACGCTGGATGAGGATGAGTCAGAAAATCCGATAACCCGACCTCCCAAACGATTAATGGCTGACTCAAAGCTAAGGCGGGTTCGGGTCGATGGCTCAAAAAACAGAGTTGCAACCACATATCCGGTCAGGAGCGCCTGCCCTGGATTCTTTTCGAACTCGGCTGCCAGGTTGAGGATCTCCAGAATTTCGGCTGGGGAGTAATCATTGATGGAAACGAGGCTTCGGTTTTTCATGCGTTATCTTTAAAATTTGGTGGTTAAATTTAGAACAAAGAGAGCGATCCGTAACGAAGTTGCCATCAATTGTATAAACAATTTTTTCACAGGTTAACTGCTTCATTGAAAACACCTTTCAGCTTGTTTAAACGGCTGATGACTCGATCCACGCCTCCCTGCCTGATCTGGATGGTAATCCTGACCGGGTCGGAGTAGTACTGGTCGGTTATGGCAGCCTGTTCATCACGGATGATTTTCATGACGTCATTGACCATAGGGTAGGGGCAGCTGATACGGATCTTTGAATCGTATGTTCTTTCGATGATGGTGGCGTTTTTGATTGCCTCCTGGGCTGCGGTTCGATAGGCATTGATTAATCCGCCAACCCCCAACAGAGTTCCACCAAAGTAGCGGATCACAACAATGAGCACATTACTCAGATCGTTCGATAAAATCTGTCCGTAAATCGGTTTGCCTGCAGAATTGGTCGGCTCCCCGTCATCATTGGTCCGGAAATCGCCCGATTGTCCAATGCGATAGGCATAGCAATGGTGCCGGGCATCGTGATACTCCTTGCGCAAGGAGTCGAGTATGGTCTTAATCTGGTCGGTTGATTGGACGGGAAAAGCTTTTGAAATGAAACGACTTCCCCGATCTTTAAACAATCCCTCCGAAGGAGCTTCAATAGTTCGGTAAAGATCGGCTGGCTCTATTGATGATTCCGTCACTTTCATCGAGACAAAAATACAAAACACCAGGCATTTGAGATCGACTGATGGTGACAAAAACAACCCCAGTCTCCCGATTTCTTAAGTCGTTGTTAACTAGGGTTGTGTGATTTTGTGGATCTGTGCCGGAAATCGGCTTGTGATCCAGCTGGGGCTCGAACCCAGGACCCCATCCTTAAAAGGGATGTGCTCTACCAGCTGAGCTACTGAATCGACCGTTCAAAAAACGTGGGGCAAAGATAAGAGTTGTCGTTTAAACCACCAAACCCCTGCCAACAAAATTTCAAGGATTCGTTACCTGTACTATCGGCATCACCACAACATAAGTTTCGACAGGTATAAAATAGTAAGGCCCTCTTTGGGAGGAGGGCCTTACCGAAACCTAAACCTAAAACTAAACCTATGAAAAAGTACCTCAAGCAGTTGGGCTGCCTGGTAACAATCCTGACGAACAAGATCTGTTACATTAGTATAACGCACAAAACCTATGCCATGTTGTGAGTTGAATTAAAAATTTATCGATTTAACAAATATTTAACAATTTAGCGATGAGTTATCCGAATGGTGATCTCCTCGCGTTTCTTATCAAACCCAATGGTGATGCTATCGCCCTCTTTTGCTTGCGATTCGATGATTTTTTCTGCCATCGGATCTTCCAGGTATTTTTGGATTGACCGCTTTAACGGTCTGGCCCCGAACTTGGGATCATAGCCCTTCTCGGCCAGGAAATCTTTGGCAGCGGCTGAAATTTTCGCTTCATATCCTAGCCTTTTCATACGCTCAAACAGGCCGGTTAATTCAATGTCAATAATCTGATGGAGGTGATCTTTTGTCAGGCTGTTAAAGATGACAACATCATCAACCCGGTTCAGAAATTCAGGGGCAAAGGCCTTATTTAGTGCTTTTTGGATCACATCCTTCTGGTATTCAGCTGAGCCCTCTTCATGCGGTCGAATGCTGAATCCCAGGCTATTCCCAAAATCTTTGAGCTGACGGGTTCCAATGTTAGACGTCATGATGACGATTGTGTTCTTGAAATCAACTCTGCGTCCGAGACTATCTGTCAGCTGGCCATCATCGAGGACCTGGAGCAGGATGTTGAAGATATCCGGATGGGCCTTTTCAATTTCATCCAACAGAACGACTGAATAGGGTTTACGGCGCACTTTTTCAGTTAGTTGGCCTCCTTCTTCATAACCCACATAACCTGGAGGCGCTCCAACAAGCCGGGATACCGAGAACTTCTCCATATACTCACTCATGTCGATTCTTAATAGGGCGTCGGTAGAATCGAACAGATTCATAGCCAGAACTTTCGCCAACTGTGTTTTTCCAACACCGGTTGGACCCAAGAAGATAAAACTACCGATCGGCTTGTTAGGATCTTTCAGTCCGGCCCGGTTGCGCTGAATAGCTTTGACAATTTTCTGGATGGCATCGTCTTGACCAATCACTTTAGTCTTCAATTCGGATTGCATATTCATCAGTCGGGCGCCTTCTGCCTGAGCGATTCGCTGAACAGGCACACCTGTCATCATTGCCACCACTTCTTCCACATTGGCTTCATCCACCACTTCCCGGTTTTCGTTCAGCCGTTTTTCCCAGTCATCTTTTTCTTTTTCCAGTTCCAGTATCTGTTGCTTTTCCCGGTCACGATGCCTGGCCGCCTTTTCAAAATCTTGGCTCTTAACCGCTTCGATTTTCACCTTTTTCGTTTCGTTGATCTCCTCTTCCATTTTCAGGATTTTCTCCGGAACGGTGATATTGGTGATATGGACACGCGAACCGGTTTCATCCAGGGCATCGATGGCTTTATCTGGCAGGTGTCGGTCGCTGATGTATCGTTGTGTCAGATATACACAGGCTTTTATCGCGGCGTCTGTATAGGTTACGTTATGATGGTCTTCGTAGCGCTCTTTAATATTATGCAGGATCTGCAGCGTCTCTTCGGGTGAGGTAGCTTCGACCAGTACTTTTTGGAAACGTCTCTCCAGGGCTCCATCTTTTTCGATATGTTGGCGATACTCATCGAGTGTGGTTGCTCCGATGCACTGGATTTCTCCCCTTGCCAGGGCAGGTTTCAGCATATTGGCTGCATCCAGTGAACCGGTAGCGCCACCGGCACCAACAATGGTGTGGATCTCATCAATAAAAAGGATTACGTTATTGGTTTTGGCCAGTTCGTTCAGGATGGCTTTCATTCTTTCTTCAAATTGACCGCGATACTTGGTCCCAGCGACAATAGATGCCATATCAAGTGCAACGACCCGTTTACCGAACAGTACCCGTGAAACCTTGCGTTCCACGATTCGCAAAGCTAATCCTTCGGCAATTGCTGATTTTCCAACGCCAGGCTCGCCAATCAGGACTGGGTTATTCTTTTTTCGGCGACTTAATATCTGTGCAATTCGCTGAATCTCAACCTCTCGTCCCACAATCGGATCGAGACGGTTCTCTTCGGCAGCACGGGTGATATCAATGCCAAAATTGTCAAGCACCGGGGTGTCAGAGGTGGACTTGGCTTGCCTGGTTTGGCCTTTGGACGGGTCGGACGGGCCCTCAGACTCTTCATCTTCGTCGTGGAATTCAGCTCTGGATGAGGGTAACCCTTCGCCCAGCTGATCTTTCACCTGACGGTAGGTGATCTGCATTTCATCCAGGATTTCGGTGACCAGACAAGTATCCTCGCGGAGGATTGCCAATAGCAGATGGGAGGTGCTCAGCTCTGGTTGGTGAGCTTCCTGAGCCTCCATAAAGGCCATCTTTAAAATCCGTTCAGAGGCTTTGAGCAAGGGAATATCACGGATTCCACTGACACCAGTAGTTGATTTAATGTTCTTTACCCGAATCCGTTGCTCAATCCGCTTTTTAACCTCTTTAAGATCAACGCCCAAATTGAGTAATGTCGAAATAGCCGGACTATCACCTTCCCGCAAAATGCCAAGGAAAAAATGCTCCGGGCTGATATACTCATTTCCCAGCCGGATTGCCTCTTCCTGGCTAAACATCAGAACTTCCTGTATTTGTTTTGGAAAATTTGGATACATACAATTTCATTATTTTAAGCTCTCCAATCCTCGCAATAGTCTGACAGATTGTCACATCGTGTTGTTGAGCGACAGGATTCCAATTGATATCACCTTGATCGTTAGAGCGTTTCAATACCTACATAAAATTAAAACATTTTCTAGCTGCTCTAGCACAAAATGTGAGCCAATTATTAACAACCCATCTGTGGGAAATATGTCTGGAAGTACTTCCACGGGTCGGGAAAAATTGATACTTTTGTGGGTTCAAAAATAGAGTGGATAAAGCTCTAAAATTTTTATTTTCAAATATTTATGAGTACAGGAGAGCGGATTGTCAAGATCAACATCGATGAGGAGATGAAGTCATCTTACATCGACTATTCGATGTCTGTTATTGTAGCCAGGGCCTTGCCTGATGTTCGTGATGGGCTCAAACCGGTTCACCGGAGGGTTCTGTTCGGGATGAATGAATTGGGTGTTGGGGCGAACAGGCAATACAAGAAATCGGCCCGTATCGTTGGTGAAGTATTGGGTAAGTATCATCCACATGGCGACAGCAGTGTTTACATGGCCATGGTCAGGATGGCACAGAATTGGACTATGCGTTACCCGTTAATCGAGGGGCAGGGTAATTTTGGATCAATAGATGGTGACAGCCCTGCAGCTATGCGATACACTGAAGCCAGGATGCATAAGATGGCAGAGGAGGTGATGGCTGATCTGGAAAAAGAGACTGTTGACTTTCAATTAAATTTTGATGATACCCTTCAGGAGCCAGTGGTTATGCCAACACGGATTCCCAACCTACTGGTTAACGGATCATCCGGAATCGCGGTTGGTATGGCAACCAATATGGCTCCACACAATCTGCGAGAGGTGGTTGATGGCATTCTTGCGGTGATCGACAATCCGGAGATTACGATTGATGAGCTCTTGAAATATATTAAAGCCCCGGATTTTCCAACAGGAGGAATCATTTATGGCTATCAGGGGGTCAGAGAAGCCTTTGAAACTGGGCGCGGCCGAATTGTCATCAGAGGGAAAGCAACTATCGAAACCTTACCCAACGGTCGGGAACGAATTATCATCACCGAAATTCCCTATATGGTGAATAAGGCTGAGATGATCATAAAAACAGCCGACCTGATCAATGACAAGAAGATCGATGGGATTTCGAATGTCAATGATGAATCAGATCGTACCGGGATGAGAATTGTGTACGATTTAAAAAAAGATGCTGTAGCAAACGTTGTTCTCAATATGCTGTATAAGTTAACTCCTTTGCAAGCAGCATTTTCGGTTAATAATATCGCTCTGGTCAATGGCCGGCCTAAGATGTTGAACCTGCGCGATTTGATCGACCATTTTATCGCTCATCGTTTGGATGTTGTTCTGAGAAGAACACGCTATGAGCTGGATCAGGCGGAGAAAAAAGCACACATTCTCGAAGGTTTATTGATAGCTTTAGATCACCTGGATGAAGTCATCGCACTGATTCGGGCTTCAAAGAACCCCGATGAAGCCAAGGCTGGCCTGATGGAGACATTTGGACTGACTGAGATTCAGGCTAAAGCGATCCTCGATATGCGCTTGCAAAGACTTACCGGTCTGGAGCGCGATAAAATTCGTCAGGAATATCAGGAACTGATAGAGCTGATCAATTACTTGAAGCAGGTGCTCGATGACCACTCACTTCAGATGAAAATTATTTCTGAAGAGATGGCCGAGATCAGAAACAAATACGGAGATGAACGTCGAACTGAGATAGTCTATGCTTCGGAAGAGTTCAATCCTGAAGATTTCTATGCCGATGATCCAATGGTGATCACAATCTCTCGAATGGGTTACATCAAACGGACGCCACTAGTAGATTTCAGAACTCAAGGAAGGGGTGGGGTAGGATCAAAAGGAAGCACGACACGAGATGAGGATTTCATTGAACATCTCTACAGTGCAACCATGCATAATACTTTACTCTTCTTTACAGAACTTGGTAGGTGTTTCTGGTTAAAGGTCTATGAAATCCCGGAAGGAACGCGAACCTCGAAGGGAAGAGCTATTCAGAACCTGCTCAATATCGAGCCTAATGATAAGGTGAAAGCTTATCTGAAGGTGACCGATTTGAATGATCAGGATTATATTAATGAGAATCACATCATCCTGTGTACCAAAAAGGGCATCATCAAAAAAACTCTTCTTGAAGCCTATTCGAGGCCGAGGCAGAATGGCGTGAATGCCATTACCATCAAAGATGGCGATCAGCTGCTGGAAGCCCGCCTAACAAACGGTAGTCAGGAAATTGTCATGGCCGTGAAATCTGGGAAAGCTATCCGGTTTAACGAAAAGACCGTTAGGCCGGTCGGCAGAACAGCCTCCGGTGTTCGTGGTATTAGCCTGGCTTCCCAAGATGACGAAGTGGTCGGGATGGTTTGTGTGGATAATGACCAGGATCAGATTCTGGTGGTCTCGGAGAACGGTTTCGGGAAGCGCTCCGATGTACAGGATTATCGGGTGACCAACCGAGGTGGGAAAGGGGTTAAAACCCTGAATATCACTGAAAAGACAGGTCAGCTGATTGCGCTAATGGATGTTACCGATGAGGATGACCTGATGATTATAAACCGTTCTGGAATTACCATCAGAATTCACGTTTCGGAGATTCGTGTTCAAGGAAGAGCTACCCAGGGAGTACGGCTTATTAACCTGCGCGATAATGACATCATTGCCTCGGTTGCAAAAGTGGAAAGAGAAAATGGCGAGGAGGTCGTGGAAGTACCTGAAGAGGAATCGTTTGAGGAATAGAGAGATATTACTTTATAGGTGTGGTACAATTATTGATGGTTAGCTTTTGTTAAAGAAATTGAAATTGTAATTTTGATCCATAATTGACTAAAATAACGCTGAAATGAAACGATTCTTATTCTTATTAGCCGGTCTATTTGTTTTTAGTAGCCTGATAGGGCAGAGCAACAAGGTTGTGACAGCCTGGAACTTGATTAAGCCGGAATATAACGAGCTGGATAAGGCAATGCAGGCCATTGATGAAGCTTCAGTTCATTCAAGAACTGCGGGCGATGCTAAAACATGGTATTATAGAGGTTTGGTATATTACAAGATCTACCAATCGAAAGATGAAAAATTCAAAAACCTGCATCCTGATCCTTTAAAGGTGGCTTATGAATCTTTCATAAAAGCTAAAGAACTTGATACCAAGGATCGATGGAAAGATGAATTACGGTTTAGAATTACCCAGACCAGTGCTGACTACTTCAATAGGGGATCCTTGGAGTATGAAAATAAAAAATACGAGGAGTCATTGAACTCATTTGAAACCGTTATTGCTATTGGGAAGTTACCTTATATCAATGTTGTTGATACTGGCTCATTCTTCAATGCAGCTATTGCGGCTGATCAGGCTAAGATATACGACAAAGCTTTGGATTATTATTACAAGTCGGCCGAATTGAATTATGGTGGACCTGAAGTGTTTTACTACATTGGTGAGATTTATAAAATTCAGGGAGATACCACTGCTGCACTTGATGCATACAAGGTTGGCATTGAGAAGTATCCAGAAAATAACGTGAATCTCTATCTGGAGATTATCAACTACTATCTGCCGAAAAACCAGATAACCGAAGTCTTTAGCTTCATCGAAAAAGCTTTGGAAAAAGATCCTAATAACCACCTTCTTTGGAACGTGTACGGTCAGGCCTTGGAACAGAAAGAAGATATGGAAAAAGCAGCTGAAGCCTACACAAAGGCGGTCGAGATTGACTCTACCTTTTTTGTTGGATGGTATAATATCGGACGTCTGAATTACAACTTGGGGGTCAACGCTCAGGAAGCAGCTAACCAAATTCCACTAAATGATGAGGCCGGATTTAAAGCAGCTGTTGAAGTGGCTGATAATCATTTCAAAGCTGGGCTGCCTTATTTTGAAAAAGCCTTTGAGATCAATCCCAACGATCCCGATCTGCTGACAGCTCTCCGTCAGATCTATTATCGGTTTAAGATGAACGATAAACTGGATGCAATTCAACATAAGATTGATGAGATAAAATAGCGACCGTTTCATAAGTTATTTAGGCAAGGGGACTCAAAAATGAGTTCCCTCGCCATTTTAATAATTATATTTAACATAATATTAATTATAGGACATTAATTATGGGACAATCAAATCACTGAATATTTACTAAGATCAGGGTGACGCACTTCATAAAAGTCCGGCAGAGTAACCGCTATATTC
>JAAYIP010000006.1 GCA_012523435.1 Bacteroidales bacterium
ATTTTTTCCTGGATGGCTGCATCATCAATTGCTTCGAAAAGAGCCACTGAAGCGTCACTAAGCACAGCTCGGATGGCTAGCGTATGCTCGCGTGTGCTACCATAAATCACAGAATGTAGTCCGCAGGCATTATTACCGACCATTCCACCGATCATACATCGATTGCCAGTACTGGTCTCCGGGCCAAAAAACAAACCCGAGGGTGCCAAAAAAGCATTAAGTTCATCGAGGATTACGCCCGGTTCAACCCATATATAGTTTTCATCAGGATTAAACTCAAGAATCCTGGTCATATGACGTGAAACATCAAGGACAATGCCGCTACCTACCACTTGTCCGGCAAGTGAGGTACCTGCTGTACGGGGAATCAGGGAAATTTGATTTGATTTGGCAAATTCAACAAGCCGAATTAGATCAGCTTCATTTCGCGGATAAGCAACTGCCAGAGGCATCTCGCAATAAACAGACGCATCAGTCGCATATAAAATCCTAGTGACCTCATCATCAAATAGTTCTCCTTCCAATTGATTTGCCAATTCGGCCAAGCGGGATTTCATTACATGCAGCAGTTTGGTGCCCCTAAAAGTAAAAGATCCTGCCGACTGGCAGGATCTTTATGATCGATATTTTTCAACGAGAGGCTAGAAAAGGTTCATGTTATCCAGCGCATTCATCACCTCCTTGACTGATTTAGCCGACTCCTGAAGCAGGCCCATCTCTTCCTTATTCAGATTCAGGTGGATGATCCTCTCGATACCATTTTTGCCTAGGATAACCGGTAACCCGAGATAGATATCTTTGAGTCCGTATTCACCATTAACATAGGTGCATACCGGAAAAACCCGATGCTGGTCGCGCACGATGGCATCTACCATAGCTGCTACTGCAGCTCCTGGGGCGTACCAAGCCGATGTTCCCATGAGGTTCACCAGCTCACCACCACCTTTACGGGTTCGTTCAATGATTTTGTCCAGTACGTCATTACCCAGGAGATCCGTTACCGGAATTCCTGAAACGGATGTGTAGCGCTTAAGCGGTACCATGGTATCGCCATGGCTTCCAAGCAGCAAAGCATGAATATCTTTTGGTGAGATGCTCAGCGCATCGGCCAGAAAAGCTTTGTACCGACCGGTATCTAATATCCCCGCCATTCCAAAAACTTTATTGGGTGATTTATTGGCAGCCAGATAGGCTGCATATGTCATAACATCCAAGGGGTTAGAAACGACAATGATGATTGCATCCGGGGAATATTTGACTGCCTTTTCGGTAACATCTTTGACGATAACAGCATTAGTTTTGATCAGATCATCCCGCGACATACCAGGCTTTCTGGGAATACCAGCTGTAATAACAATCACCGATGAGTTACGTGTACGCAAGTAATCGTTGGTCACACCCACTACACGTGAATCAAAGTTCAAAATGGATGATGTTTGCCATTGATCGAGCGCTTTTCCTTCTGCGATGCCATCTTTGACATCAACCAGTACTACCTCTTTAGCCAAATCCTGGCGAGCGATTTCATGAGCCACTGTTGCGCCGACGTTACCAGCGCCAATAATTGTAATTCTTCTATCCATGATATCAGTAAAAATTAAAATCGTATGGGTGAATCCATTCCTGCTTTTTCCACAAACCATCTGGTATTTTGGGATTTTGGCCTCTCGATTGGAAGACCGTACACCCGATCCCATACCAATTGGGCCAAAACTCCTAAAGCCCGTGAAACAGCAAAAAGGACTGTGTAAAACTCAAATTCCTTGATCCCGTAATGCAGGAGGAGCACGCCTGAATGGGCATCTACATTTGGCCAGGGATTCTTGATCTTCCCTATGTTACCAAGGATTGGTGGCACTACCTCGTAAATCCGGCCAACAACCTTAAATAGTTGATCATCAGGTAGATACTTGAGCGAGAACTCCCTCAGCGCAACATACCTGGGATCTGTTTTCCGGAGTACAGCATGGCCATAGCCCGGAACGACTCGCCCCTGTTCAAGAGTTCTCTCAACATAGGCTGCAATCTGCTCTTTTGACGGATCATCGGTACCCAGTTCCCGGTTCATATCCATGATCCATTTAACCACCTCCTGATTCGCCAGTCCGTGAAGTGGACCGGCAAGACCCAGCATACCTGCAGCATAGGCCTGATAAGGGGATGATAGGGCAGATCCCACCAAATGGGTAGTGTGAGCACTAACATTACCACCTTCATGATCGGCGTGGATCACCATATAAAGGCGCATCAAACGTTTAACCTCCTCGCTGTCATATCCCATCATATGTGCTAGATTACCAGCCCAGTCAAGTTCTGGATCAGGCTCAATCTGCTGGTCATTGTGATAAGCGTGGCGGTAAACATACGCAGCAATCCTTGGAATCCGGGCGATGAGATCCATAACCCCTTCATAAGTAGAATCCCAATAATCTGATTTGCTGATACCTGACTCATACGCTTTCATAAACTTCGAGCTGCCCGCCATTGCCACGATGCCAGCCACGAACTGATTCATCGGATGGGTATCTCTCGGCAAAGCGTCGATCACATCGAACACGTGCTTAGGGATATGAGCCCGCTTGGTCCATTCGTTTTGAACATACAGAACATCCTCCTCCGTAGGAAGTTCATCCATCAGCATCAGATAAAACAGTCCCTCCGGAATCGGTTCACCCTCAGGATTGATCTTTGGCAGAGAATTCTGTAATTCCGGAATCGTGTAACCACGGAAACGAATTCCTTCTTCTGGATCCAGTTTGGAAGTGCAAGTCAACAGACTAACAACACCTTTCATCCCGGAGAGAACCTGAGCAATGGTCACCTCACCGATCACCATGTTCCCATGCTCATTCTTCAGGGTTTTAACGATTTCAGCCTTAGGCAGAGCACGTTCAATAAATATCTTTTTTAATTGTCCCATGGTTTATTGAGATCATGCGTTACGAAAATTTTGAGATAAACGGTCTAAAAACTCTTCCGTGGTGAGATAATGTTCCCTGCCTGCTCCATCACCGAAAACTAATAGAGCCAGATCTTTGGTCATAGCCCCAGATTCAACGGTTTGAATGCAAGTCTTTTCCAAGGTTTCAGCAAAGTTTGCAAGTTCTTGATTTTTATCCAATTGTGCCCTGAAAGCTAAACCCCTCGTCCAGGCAAAAATGGATGCAATAGGGTTTGTGGATGTTGGCTTACCCTGTTGATGTGCGCGGTAATGGCGTGTTGCCGTGCCATGAGCGGCTTCGGCTTCCATCGTTTTCCCGTCGGGGGTGATCAAGACAGAGGTCATCAACCCCAGAGATCCAAAACCTTGAGCTACGGTGTCTGACTGCACATCTCCATCATAGTTTTTGCATGCCCAGACATATCCACCTTTCCATTTAAGCGCTGCAGCCACCATGTCATCAATCAGTCGGTGCTCGTAATGAATCCCCAACTGGTTGAACTGTTCCTTGTAATGCTCCTCAAAGATAGCTTCAAAGATGTCCTTAAACCGGCCATCATAGGCTTTCAGAATCGTGTTTTTCGTAGATAGATAGAGAGGCCAACGCTTATTGATGGCCATATTGAAACAAGAGTGGGCAAAGCCTGCAATGGATTTATCGGTATTGTACATCGCCAGAGCTACTCCGTCACCTTCAAAATCATACACCTCATGTGTCTGTGGTTTCCCATGCTCTGGGGTAAAAGTGATGGTCAACTTGCCCTTGCCCTGAACAACAAAATCAGTTGCCCTATACTGATCCCCAAAAGCATGGCGACCGATGCAGATAGGCTGATCCCATCCCGGCACTAGCCGTGGAATAGTTGAGATCAGAATAGGCTCCCGGAAAACCGTACCGCCCAGGATGTTTCGAATAGTCCCGTTGGGACTTTTCCACATCTTTTTCAATCCAAACTCCGCCACCCGAGCCTCATCAGGCGTGATGGTGGCGCATTTTATCCCAACGCCAACCTCCTTGATAGCTTTGGCTGCATCGATGGTTACTTGGTCGTTAGTGGCGTCGCGATGTTCAATACCCAGGTCGAAGTATTTGATTTTCAAGTTGAGATAGGGAAGGATGAGTTGCTCCTTGATCATTTTCCAGATAATCCGGGTCATTTCATCTCCATCCAGCTCTACAACCGGGTTGGCTACATCAATTTTTCTCATATTCCAAATCTGGCGTTAGCGGTAAATATACTCTTAATTCATATCGTAAAAGGATTCCCTTCCTCCATCAAGCTAGGGTTTCATTCCTGAGATTCTTTGCTTCTTCTAATGAGATTTAAGGCTGAGCCAGCCTTGAACCATTCAATCTGATTCTCATTATAAGTATGGTTTACCTGGATAGGGTCAGTTGTGCCATCGCGATGATAGGCAACCAATTGAAGAGGCACACCTGGAGCAAAGGTGGTTAAGCCCAGAATATCGAAAGTGTCATCTTCTCTGATCAGATTAAAATCATCCTTTTTGGCAAAAGTCAGCGCCAGCATCCCCTGCTTCTTTAAGTTCGTTTCATGAATTCTAGCAAACGATTTGACTACGATAGCCTTCACTCCTAAATATCTGGGCTCCATTGCTGCATGCTCTCTGGAAGATCCTTCTCCGTAGTTCTCATCTCCTACAACGATTGATCCAACGCCATTAGCCTGATAAAAACGTGCCGAATCCGGTACTGGTAAGTACTTGTTATTCAAGCTATTCCTTACAGAGTTGATCTCTTGATTGAAATAATTGACTGCTCCAATCAGGAGGTTATTGGAAATATTCTCCAGATGGCCACGGAAGCGTAACCATTTACCAGCCATTGAAATATGATCAGTAGTACATTTTCCCAACACCTTAATTAACAGCTTCATACCGGTCATGTCTTTTCCATCCCAAGGCTTAAAAGGTTCCAATTTCTGTAACCGGGTGGAAACAGGATTGATCACAACGTTGATCTTACTTCCATCGGAAGCAGGTTCCTGGTATCCATTATCTTTCACATCAAAGCCGAGAGATGGAAACTCCTCTCCCTGTGGTTCTTTCAGCTTGACCGGCACTCCGTCTTCATTAATCAGCCTGTCAGTGAGCGGATTAAATGTCAGATCTCCGGCAATGGCAAGGGCAGTGACAATTTCTGGCGAAGCCACAAAGGCGTTGGTGTTTGGGTTACCATCGTTACGACTGGCAAAGTTCCGGTTGAAAGAGGTGATGATTGAGTTTTTTTCCTGCCGGTCGGCATTATGCCTAGCCCACTGACCGATACAGGGACCACAGGCGTTGGCCAGAACCACTCCGCCAATTTTCTCGAAGAGATCCAGCAAACCATCCCGTTCAATGGTATAGCGAACCATTTCGGATCCCGGGGTTACAGTAAACTCCGACTTCACCTTAAGATTTTGGTCCAGTGCCTGCTTGGCAACGGAGGCAGCACGTGTGAGGTCTTCATAAGATGAGTTTGTGCATGATCCAATCAATCCAACCTCCAATCGGGTAGGGTAACCATGCTCCCGAACCGCTTGAGCAAATTGCGAAATGGGCCATGCTTTATCGGGGGTAAACGGACCATTAATGTAAGGCTCCAGCTCGCTCAAGTTGATCTCGATCACCTGATCGAAATAGGCTTCCGGGTTAGCATAAACCTCAGGATCTCCAGTAAGGTGAGGCGCAATCTGATCAGCCAGAGTGGCAATTTCGCTTCGTCCGGTTGCTTTCAGGTAATCCGACATCTTGGAGTCGTATCCGAATAAGGAGGTAGTAGCTCCAATCTCAGCGCCCATATTGCAGATTGTACCCTTTCCGGTTGCTGATATGGTTTGTGCTCCATCGCCGAAATATTCCAGGATAGAGCCAGTTCCTCCTTTCACCGTGAGGATTCCGGCAACCTTCAGGATCACATCTTTTGCCGAAGTCCAGCCGTTCATTCGACCAGTGAGCTTCACTCCGATATACTTTGGAAACCTTAACTCCCAAGGCATTCCAGCCATCACATCTACTGCGTCAGCTCCGCCAACCCCGATGGCAACCATGCCAAGGCCTCCGGCATTAACCGTGTGTGAGTCAGTGCCAACCATCATTCCCCCAGGGAAAGCATAGTTCTCCAACAAAACCTGATGAATGATCCCGGCTCCGGGCTTCCAGAAACCGATGCCATACTTAGCAGATACCGAAGAGAGAAAGTTAAAAACTTCCTCGTTTGACTCATAGGCTGCTTTTAGATCTGCTGCAGCTCCTGATTTTGCCAGAATCAAATGATCACAGTGCACGGTGGAAGGAACAGCGGTCCGCTTTTTCCCAGCCTGCATAAACTGCAACAAAGCCATCTGAGCTGTTGCATCCTGCATGGCTACCCGGTCAGGGGCAAATTCAGCATAGTCAATTCCCCGGCGGTAAGGAACCTCTGGTAATGAACCTGATAGGTGTGTATAGAGAATCTTATCAGTCAAGGTCATTGGTCTCTTCAAGAGTTCGCGGGCTTTGTTCATCCTGCCGGCAAAACTTTGATAGACACCACGGATCAGATCAGCATCAAACATCATGATAATCAGATTTTAAAAGGAATATTCATTCTATTTATTCGAACAACAAAAGTTAAAAAATGTTTATTGTTGTCCGAAATTCTCTTTTCTGATAAAAATCATAACAGACACTCCAGACTGGCTTTCAATTTTGGCTATATTTGTATCCATCAAATTCTTTACCTAAATTATTGATAGACATGGAATTATTAGAAAGAATCAAGCTGAATGCAAAAAAGTATAACAAGAGAATCGTTTTACCTGAATCATTGGAAGAACGCACCCTCAGAGCAGCCGATGAAATTATTGCAGAAGGGTTGGCTCAGGTGATCCTCACCGCCAATAGCGAAGAGGTTTATCGTGAAGCTAAAAACCTTGGTCTTAAGCATATCGACCAGGCTGTGATCCTGGATCCGGCCAAGCATGCTAAGAGAGAGCAGTATGCCGACCTGATGGTCGAGCTGAGGAAGAGCAAAGGAATGACCAAGGACGAGGCAATCAGGCTACTCGAAAATCCCCTTTATTTAGCTACGCTGATGATTAAAGCCGGTGATGCTGATGGAGAAGTTGCAGGAGCAATGAATGCCACGGGTGATGTTCTGAGGCCTGCTTTTCAGTATGTTAAGACTCTTCCGGGCATTTCGGTGGTTTCGGGAGCCTTCCTAATGATTCTTCCTGATAAAAAATGGGGCGAGAATGGTTTGATGGTATTTGCCGACTGTGCCGTTCACCCTAATCCTACCGCCAGCGAGTTGGCAGAGATCGCTGTCAGTACCGCCAGAACAACCAAGTCTATCGCAGAAATGGAACCAAGAGTTGCTTTACTAAGCTTCTCCACCAAGGGTAGCGCTAAACACGAAATGGTTGATAAAGTTGTTCAGGCAACTGAACTGGCTAAAAAGATGGCTCCTGAATTCCAAATCGACGGTGAATTGCAGGCTGATGCTGCTATCGTCGAATCAATCGGAAGGAAAAAATGCCCGGATAGCCCCATTGCCGGTAGAGCTAACGTTTTGGTATTCCCGACATTAGAGACTGGTAACATTGCCTATAAGCTGGTTCAACGATTGGCTAATGCCGAAGCAGTTGGTCCGGTTCTCCAGGGGATGGCAGCCCCAATCAATGACCTCTCCCGGGGATGCTCAGTGAGCGATATCGTAAATCTGGTAGCGATCACCGCTAACCAAGCAGCAGGAAACTATTAATATATAAAAACATAATTATGGCTGATATCATCGAACCCATCGAACCATACGCTCTAAGCAAAAAAAACAAGCCTAAGACCCTCTTCTCCAAGGTAGGAATCGTTGGCTGCGGCTCTGTTGGCCAGTCGATCGCTCGTATGATCGCCACAAAAGGAATTGATGTGGTGTTCATCGAATTGGACGAGGAAAAGATCGAGAGTGCTAAGAAAGGGATTGAATCCGAATTGGATTATATGATCAACCACTGGGGTATGACACAAGGTGAAAAACGAGGTGTCATGAACCGGATCAAAGGAAGCCTTTCCTGTAAAGATTTGCAGGGATGTGACTTGGTTATTGAAGCCATCAAAAGCAGGATCCGTGAGGAACGGATCAGCCTTAGAAAGGAAATTTTCAAGCACATTGAGGAGTATGTTGACCCAACTACCATAATCGCAACTAACTCAACCACCATAGTTACAACTGAGCTTTCGACTGGCCTGAAGCATAACGACCGCTGTGTCAGCTTGCATTTTTCCACCTCAAATCCTGGTGCCAATATTGTTGAAGTGGCAAGAGGTCTTTACACATCAGATGAAACGTATGAAAATGTCAAGAAATTTGTCAGCCTGATCGGTAAGAAAATGATTCCGGTGCAGGAGAGCCCGGGGCTGATCACGGTACGTTTGTTCTCCAGTTTGATCAACGAAGCTTGCGAAATGTATATGGAGGGTGTCGGCGCGATGGAAGATATCGATATCTCCGTTAGAACCGGTCTTGGTCTTGGAATGGGCCCGTTTGAACTGGCCGATAAAATCGGTTTGGATAAAGTAGTCCGCTGGCTGGAAAACCTGTACAATGAGTTTGGTGATCTGAAATACAAAGCCAATCCACTTTTGAAAAGATTGGTAAGAGCTAATCGGCTCGGAAGAATCACCGGCCAAGGTTTCTTTCAATATGACGAGAACGGGAAGAGAATCGAGAACACAACCATTTAATCTATACAGTAATGAAAATATTGGTCCTGAATTGCGGGAGCTCCTCTATTAAATATCAGTTATTCAATATGACCGACAAAACCTTGCTGGCTAAGGGCATCGTTGAAAAAGTCGGGCTAAAAGGTTCCTTTTTAAAGCATACAAAAGCCAATGGGCAAAAAATAACTTTTGAAGGTGAAATCCTTGATCATCAGACAGGTATAGAATATATACTGGGGGTTCTGACCAGTGAAAAGCATGGTTGCATCGCCGGGCTGGAAGAGATCAATGCAGTAGGTCACCGGGTAGCCCACGGCGGAGAACATTTTAACGACAGCGCCTTTATTGATTCATCGGTTCATCAGACCATTGAAAACCTATTCGAACTGGCACCCCTACATAATCCGGCCAACCTGAAAGGTATCGATGCCATGGCACAACTGATCCCTGGAATCCAGCAGGTTGCAGTTTTTGATACATCATTCCACCAGACAATCCCCGACTATGCTTACATGTACGGCATTCCTTACTCCTTGTACAAGAAGTATAAGATTCGCCGTTACGGTTTTCATGGGACCTCCCACCGTTTCGTAGCTCACAGCGCATGCCAAGCATTAAATGTCTCTATCGAGGATAAGAAAATCATCACCTGCCATCTCGGCAACGGAGCCTCTATTGCAGCTATCTCAGGAGGAAACTCGGTGGATACATCAATGGGGTTCACTCCCGTTGAGGGCCTCATCATGGGTACCCGCGCAGGCGACCTCGATCTGGGTGTTCTCACTTTCATCATGGACAAAGAAGAAATTGATCAGCAAACTGCTAACACCTTGGTGAATAAACATAGAGGCATGCTTGCTATTTCCGAAGTTTCATCAGATATGCGGGAAATTGAAAATGAAGCATGGAATAAGGGTAATGAACGAGCCTTGCTGGCTCTGAAAATGTTCGAATACCGAGTAACAAAGTATATCGGAGCCTATGCAGCTGCTATGAATGGAGTTGATATACTGATATTTACCGGTGGGATAGGGGAGAATGGCCCGGAAATTCGCGAAGCCATCTGCCAAAACCTCCAGTTCCTTGGTGTTGATTTTGATCAAACAAAAAATGATAACCTGCGAGGTAAACTGGCGGTGATTTCACAAGAATCCTCCAAAGTAACCGTCATGGTAGTACCTACCAATGAAGAATTGGTTATTGCTGAAGATACGGAACGAATTGTTAAGGCCCACTCGTAAACACCAATATTTTGGTAAATTAGGACCAACAAAAAGCCCGTTATGTTCAAGCATATTCATGAACTTCGTAACCTCAACAGTGCCAACACCCCGAAAAGACTTGTATTAGCTGCAGCCCAAGACCGATATGCCCTCAAAGCTGCTTGTGATGCTGCAGCTGAGGGCCTGGTGAGTCCCATTCTGATTGGCAAAAAATCAGAGATCTGGAGTCTGGCTGATGAACTCAATCTCAACATCAAGGATCTCAAAGTGATTGATGAACCCGATGTTGTAAAGGCTGTGGCTCGATCCGTTGCCCTGGTTAAAGAAGGCCAAGCCGATATTCTGATGAAAGGCTCCTGCGGAACAGCCCAACTTCTTAAAGGCGTCCTTAACAAAGAGTTGGGTCTGAGAAAAGGGGAACTGCTCTCACATTTCGCTCTTTTCGAAGTACCCGCCTACCACAAACTACTGGGTATCACCGATGTGGCTATCAACATAGCCCCTGGACTGCGCGAAAAAACCGCTATTCTCAAAAATGCAATCGAATTTATGCATTCCATTGGATATGAGCGGCCAAAAGTGGCAGCCATCGCTTCAGTTGAAACTGTCAACGACCAGATGCCAGCCACTGTCGATGCTGCACTGCTGACCGCCATGAACCGGCGCCAACAAATTACCGGATGCCTGATCGACGGGCCGCTGGCTTTTGATAATGCTATCAGCAAAGAAAGTGCCCATCATAAACACATTTCGGGAGAGGTTGCCGGAGATGCTGATCTACTTCTTATGCCACAAATAGATACGGGTAATGTACTCTACAAAGCATTAACATTCTTCGCCGATGCAAAAGTGGCCTCCATCATCCTTGGTGCCTCAGCACCTATAGTGCTTACTTCACGATCCGATTCGGAAAACTCTAAAATGAACAGTATTCTGATGGCCACCGTGGCTAATCTGAACATAACCGGTAATTAATAAATGAATCCATTAGACATCCTGGTAATCAACCCCGGCTCAACCTCAACCAAAATCGCGGTTTTTCAAAATACTAAACCGGTATTCCAAAAGAGCCTCCGGCATTCAGTTGATGAATTGAAGCATTTTAAACAGGTCACCGAGCAGTACGAATACCGGAAAAACACGATCCTCAATGAGCTCAAAAATGCTGGTATTGATATCATGGAAATCCATTTGGTCGTGGGACGGGGCGGACTCCTGAAACCAATCGAATCCGGTGTCTATCGGGTGAATCAAGCGATGATCGATGACCTGATGAGAGAGAACACCCAGCAACATGCCAGCAATCTTGGAGCTATCATTGCTTTTGACCTGGCTAACATGATCCCAGGGGCACAAGCCTTTATTGCTGATCCCATTGTGGTCGATGAGTTGCAGGATATCGCTCGCCTGACCGGTCATCCCGACTTCCAACGTGTTTCCGTATTCCACGCTTTAAATCATAAGGCTGTGGCCCGATCCTATGCCAGTTCGATCGGGGAAAAATATGAAGATCTGAACCTCATCGTGGCTCATCTAGGAGGGGGGATCACAGTAGGTGCGCACTGCAAAGGTAAGGTTATCGATGTGAACCAGGGTCTCGACGGCGAAGGACCATTCTCTCCAGAAAGAACTGGAACACTGCCAGTTGGACAACTAATTGGAGTCTGCTACAGCGGAAAATACACCGAGACGGAGGTCCGGAAAATGGTAGTCGGCCAGGGAGGCTTGGTTGCCTACCTAGGCACCAGTGCCGCAAACGAAGTAGAGCAGCGCATAGCCGCTGGAGACCAGGAAGCCAGAAAGGTTTATGAGGCCATGGCTTACCAGGTCGCTAAAGAGATTGGTGCCTGTAGTGTCGTTTTAAAGGGCCAGGTAGATGCCATTCTCCTAACCGGTGGAATCGCCTTTAACGAGCTGTTCATTCAACTGGTGACCTACCGTATCGCTTGGATCGCCCCCGTCAGGGTTTTCCCAGGCGAAGACGAGATGAGAGCACTTGCAGTCAACGCATTAATGGTCGCAACAGGCGAAACTGATCCCAAAGATTATGCCTGAACACCTCCAACCTAACATCCATCAATGAAGAAAAAGAAACGTATTCCACTCTATCTGACCATCATTTTAGGAATGGTGGCAGGACTGCTACTTGGAATTCTTGCTGTTAATCTGAATTTTGGCGAGATCGTTACCAACTGGGTGAAACCCTGGGGTGTCATTTTTATACGAATGCTCAAGCTGATCGCTGTTCCTCTCGTTTTTGTCTCCATCGTGGTCGGCATATCAAGCCTTGGATCAATTCAAAAACTCGGAACCCTCGGAGTTAAAACCGTAGGACTCTATTTCCTTTCAATGGTCGGATCAGCTGCAGTAGGAATATTGCTGGTTAACACTATTCACCCAGGTAATACCTTCCCGGAAGAGAAGCGAGCATACTATATGGAGCAGTTCCAGGAGTCAATGGAAGAAAAGAGTAGCCTGGCAGATGGTTTAAAACAGGATTCTCCCCTCCAGTTCATCGTGGATATGGTTCCGGAAAATATCATAAGCTCCGGTGCTGATAACTCTAATATGCTGCAAATCATATTCTTTGCTATATTACTCGCTGCCGCTATTGTCATGATTAAAGGCGAAAAAACAGCACCTTTCACAAATCTTATTGAGAGTCTTCATGAAATACTCCTGAAGGTTATTGGCATTATTATGCAGTTTGCACCGATCGGAGTCCTAGCCTTGTTGGCCGGATTAGTGGTAGATTTTGCCGCGGATACCGATCTCTTTACTGCTTTAGGACTCTATTTCATCACCGTTGTACTCGGCCTAACCGCCACTGTTATGATCTTCTATCCGGTTCTACTGAAGGTGTTCGTTAAAAAAGTTAAGTTTTTTCGTTTTCTGAAAGCCATAGCTCCAGCCCAGATGGTTGCCTTCTCCACCAGCTCTAGTGCCGCCACACTGCCCGTTACCCTAAAACAGAATATTGACGAACTCGGTGTTTCTGAAGATATCTCCAACTTCGTTCTACCAGTGGGAACTACCATCAATATGGATGGAACAGCCTGTTATCAAGCCATTGCAGCTGTTTTTATCGCACAGGTATTCGGAGTTGACCTAAGCATTTTTGAGCAAATTGCGATCGTCATGACAGCCATACTGGCCGCTATTGGTTCCCCGGGAATCCCGGGCGGCAGCATTGTAATGCTCGTCATCGTGCTTAGCTCAGCTGGGATCCCCGTGGAAGGACTTGCCCTAATCATTGGAATAGACCGCCCCCTCGATATGCTAAGAACCGTTGTCAACATTACCGGCGATTCGGCCGTGAACTATATCGTAGGTAAAACCGAAAATAAGCTCGATACCTCAAAAACGTTCTAAGCTGTTTTCCTGTAATAGCCATAGCCCTGCATTTTTTTATTGACATAGCACGTATTTACATTAAGGTTGCTATTTTTGCTCCACCTTTTGCGGGAGTAGCTCAGGGGTAGAGCATCAGCTTCCCAAGCTGAGGGTCGCGGGTTCGAATCCCGTTTCCCGCTCAACTAACTAAAAAACAGGCTTTCATGCCTGTTTTTTTTTGCGTATTCCCCCCTAGGAATCTTCTATTTCACTATCCACTCACTCCACAAGGATTAACCGATAATTATATCAAACAATCTTCATCTCCGTTCCCTCTACCAGCTAAACCCTATTAGCTTGTTACAAATTGCAACCGTTTCAATCATGCGAAAGTTTACAGTGTTAAACCACTATTGAATGACTAATCCAACCAAGCTATACATTTGTATAAGACCGACTAATCCTCCTAAATGAATATTGATTTCAATAAAACATATATCACAACTTACAAATAACCAGTTAGTTATGATATACAACTTGATGTAATAGATCTAAATAATGGCTCAAAACGGTACAAAAATCGAGAATTCAGATGAATGTTCATTTTATTTAGCTTATAACCAGTTAGTTATATTGTCATATATAAAGTTTATATTTATATCCGTTCGATAGCTGGAGAAGAAATTGCTGTCTATTGATCAATTTTCAATTAAAAACTTGTTGAAATTCTCTTAATTTTTATAATTCAATAAGTTATTGATATGCGAATAGTAAATTAAAAATTGTGTATCATAACCATTCGTGTGAGCTTTTATCGATTCGGACTACTTTTTTAAAGTACTACTTTCGTATGTTCATTTTTTTTAAATATAGGTTAGCTGCTTACTAGGGTTGACAACCGTAAACATCAAGTTGACAGTTGTGAATTAAGTAATGTTACATTTGTCATTTGTTAATTAGGAAGTCATAATTTACATTTGTAATATGATAGAGCGGATAAAAAAATTGATACTGGCCGAAGATTTGACGCCAGCTAGCTTTGCTGATACAATCGGGATACAGCGTAGTAGCATTTCCCATATCCTGAATGGTCGCAATAACCCTAGCCTGGATTTTGTCATGAAAACTTTACAGCAATTTCCAACGGTTAACCCCGATTGGCTTATTCTGGGTAAAGGAGAGGTGTATAGATCAACTGAAAACCCTGTAAACAAAGTGGTTAAGGAACGAACCATCTTTGATGCTCCTCCTGTTGAGGCACCAGAACCACCTCAAGAAAAGAAATCAGAACATATTATTATTCAGGACGTTAAAGATGTTAAACCAGAAAGATTCGTCGATAAGGTTTTCATATTTTACTCCGACCACACCTGGGATGAATTTAAAAAGGCTTGATTTAAATCCTTGTTGGGCCTCTCAGCGGGATTGAATAACTTTGGCAGCGACAATTCGAACCCATGTTTTACAAATCAGTCATCCGACCAATACTTTTCCTGCTGCCTCCTGAAACCATCCACCATCTTCTATTTGTTACCTTTCGTTTTTTTCCGTTCATCGGACGGCTTTTGGCCATACCACTCTCCAGGACCCTTAAATCCGATTCCACCCCCGTTGAAGCATTTGGACTGAAATTTCGTCACCCGGTTGGGTTGGCTGGTGGAATGGATAAAAAAGCAATGGCCCTTCGCTTTCTGAGAAATATCGGGTTTAGTTTTGTTGAGGTTGGAACGGTGACTCCATTACCACAAAAGGGTAATCCAAAACCCCGCCTGTTTCGCTTAACCCGAAACTCCGCGATGATCAACCGGATGGGATTCAACAATCCCGGTGTGATTGAAATGGCCAAGCAGCTGAAACAAAGACCATCAGGATTGATCGTGGGAGGCAATATCGGGAAAAACAGCTTAACCACTAATGAAGACGCCTGGCAGGATTATGTTGCATGCTTCAACGAATTATATCCCTTTGTTGATTTCTTTGTCGTAAACGTAAGTTGTCCTAATATCAAGGACCTTAGTAAACTACAAGACAAAGAATCCTTAACCCTGATCCTGGAACACCTAATCCGGATTCGGAAGGAAAGGAAATTCTATCGCCCGATTCTTATGAAGATATCTCCCGACCTATCCACAACCCAGCTGGACGAGGTTATTGAGGTGATCATCGCAACAGGAATTGACGGAGTGGTAGCAACAAACACCAGCAACAGGAGGTTCGATCTCTCCTATACTCAGGAAGAACTCGATCGCTTTGGTGAAGGTGGTTTAAGCGGCACTCCTTTGAGAGCCATCTCAACCGAAATGATTCGTTATCTTTATCAAAAACTGGGAGATCGCTTTCCAATTATCGCATCCGGAGGCGTGATGACAGAACAGGATGCCTTGGAAAAACTGAGTGCCGGCGCTAAACTGGTACAGATTTATACCGGGTTCGTCTATGAGGGTCCCGGTTTTCTCGGACGAATCGTTCGTGCCTGGCGTCAAAACAATGCCAAAAAGATTTAACCTATTACCTTTACCAGCAATAGGCTATCTTTCGACGGTAATTGTATCATCCCATGAAAACATCAGCAAAACTATTTCTCCGGTGTCTATTCGCCTTGCTGCTAATCACACCAGCCCTTTACAGTCAAAATGCTGTCCATCATCCGACAGAATCACTGGACTGTTTTACCATCCTGGTTGGAAAAGATGCAACAATCGATGGTTCAGTTATGGTTGCCCACAACGAGGATGATTATGGAAAACAGTTGGTTAACTGGATCGCCCAGCCTCAAATCCCTTATCATGAGGGCAGTGAATTAGTACTGAAAAATGGCGGACGACTTGCCCAAGTGGCTTTTACCAATCGCTTTATCTGGCTTGAGCTTCCAGGAATGGACTTTGCCGATTCATATCTGAATGAATACGGTGTCACCATTTGCTCCAATTCATGCCCATCCAAAGAAGATAACCCGGAATTAACCAACGGTGGTATTGGGTACAGACTGAGAGGAATCCTGGCGGAAAGAGCACAATCAGCCAGAGAAGCAGTGGAAATTGCCGCAGATCTAATCAACCGATTTGGCTATACCGCATCTGGTCGGACCTACTCCATCTCCGATGCAAATGAGGCATGGGTGTTAGCTATCGTTCAAGGGAAACACTTTGTGGCTCAAAGAGTTCCGGATGATCAAATGATGATCCTGGCTAATCATTATACCATTGACCAAGTGGACCTGTCGGATACGCAGAATTTTATTGCTTCACCCGACCTGATAGATTATGCTATCAAACGGGGATGGTACGACCCAACATCCGGGCACCTCTTTAGCTTCAGAGAAGCCTATGGCAGTCGGTCCAGCCTCAAAAGCCACGGCAATATTAACCGTGCCTGGGGAGCCTACTACCTGATGAACACCGGCCTCAATCTGATGGATCGCTTCCCCTTCTCCTTTAAACCCGGTTTTAAAATCAGCAAACGTCATCTCATGCGAATCCTCCGATATCATTATGAGGGTACCAAACTGGACCGCAGCGAACAATACACCAAAGGAAGCCCTTATGAATTGAACGGAAGCATGATCTGCGGAAAAGCTACCGTCTATGGGTTTGTCGCTGAACTGAGAAACTGGCTCCCCGCTGATATTGGTTGCGTAATGTGGCTTTCTCCACAATGGCCTGACATACAACCTTTTATACCTTACTACGCAGGAACCACCCAAATGCATCCCGACTATTGCCGACCAGGATACCCGAAATCATTTGATGATCATTACAATCCACCAGAAGATATTCATGATCCTAACGATCAACACGCTTTTTGGGCATTTGTTAGGTTCTCGGAACATATGAACCAGAATTACGGCAAGAAGATTCATAGAGTTACTAAGCAACTATTGAGCACTGAGCGAAAACTTTTCAACCGGCAGAAAAGAATAGAAACGAAATTCCTTAAAGCTTACGAGGAAGATCCGGAAATAGCCAGAAAAGAGATGACCGAATACACGAAATTGCATGCTGGTAAATCGTTAAAGAAAACACAAAAACAGATAAAATAAAGAACCATGACTCGGCAGGAAGCACAGGAAATCTTTACTAAACTGATTGATAATGAAAGTCTTAAGCGTCATTGCCGAAGCGTTGAACTGGTGATGGAGGCCTACGCCGAAGCGTTAGGAGAAGATGTTGAAGCCTGGAGTGTCGCCGGATTACTCCACGATGCAGATTATGAGAAATATCCGGATCAACACCCCAAGGTAATTGTAAAAATATTGGAAGATCTTGGAGAACACGTGATTGCTCATGCAATCTCCGCTCATTACACCCACTGGGGCGTCTCCTATGATACCTTGATGGATAAATACCTTCTGGCCGTTGATGAACTAACCGGTTTCATCATCGCAGCATCCCTCATGAGACCAACACGCTTGGATGGCATGACCCCCTCATCGGTCATCAAAAAGTTAAAAACAAAAGGCTTTGCTTCTGGCGTCGATCGTAACGAAATTGATCAGGGCATCGCTCTGGCAGGACTCGATCGTACGGCTCATATCCAGTTTATCATCGATGTTCTTTATCGGAACCGCCAGGAACTCGACCTGGTTTAACATCTTTTAAGTTTTTTTGCCCTTTTTTAGTAGTTCCGTGAAGCCTTGCATCATATTTTTAAACCGTGAAAATGAAGCATCTATTCGGTTTCGTCGGGATTTTTCTCACCTTGTTTCTATCGCTTACCCAATGCGTAAGAACAGGACAAAAATACCCAGTTGAATCCGATCCGCTGATCCAAAAAATTGCAGACTATCTAGATCAGGAAGGAGAAAACGGATTCTCTGGTACGGTGCTGGTAAAAATCCCCGGACAACCACTCTTTACCGCTTCCTATGGATTTTCAAACCAGGAAAAAGGGATTAAGAACAGCGCTGAAACCGTCTTTGATATCGGCTCCCTGACCAAACAGTTCACCGCCGCTGCCATACTCAAACTGGAGATGGATGGTAAACTTTCCGTCCATGACAAAATCAGTCGTTATATTATTGATATACAATCAGATAAGAGCAATATCACTATTCATCATCTCCTCACCCATACCTCCGGTTTACCTTATCAAATTGGAACTGATCATGAGGTAATCTCCCGATCTGAACTGATCAACAGAATTAGCGAATCTACACTTGCCAATCAACCAGGAGAATCTCATCAGTTTTCTAATGCCGGTTATAATTTATTGGGCGTCATCATCGAGGAAGCGTCAGGTATGAGCTATGAAAAATACTTGGAAAAGAATCTATTAAAGCCTGCCGGACTTCGTTTGACTGGTTACAGGATTCCGGATTGGTCGCAAGCAAATATGGCGAATGGCTACCGGCATTGCCGTAACTGGGGCAAACCTATTGAATCTGGCTGGATTGAAGAGGGCCCCTCCTGGAACCAAATGGCCAGCGTTGGGATCCTTAGCACCGCCCTCGATTTATATGCCTGGCATGAAGCCCTTACCAAGGATGACCTCTTGCCGCCAGAAGTGAAAGACCGTCTCTATTATCCCTATTTCACTGACCCCGCAGATCCCAACCATTCAACTGCATACGGATGGATGGTCATAAAATCAGCCCGCAATACAAAAGTTATCGCTCACTACGGCTGGGACGGTAAATTCTATACAGATTTTCTGCGATACGTAGATGATAAGGTCACCATCATTCTCCTCTCGAATCGGTTCCGCATGGGCAATCCTAGTATGAGCTATGAGATAGCTAATTGCATATTCAGAGAAAATTTCCGCCCACAAGTACAGGGCAAAAAGACAGATTGCCACGATTCCCTTCCAAAAAATCGTCTGGGCCAGCTGGCAGGTAAATTTCTGGGGTATCTTGAAAGTGGAACCAGCGAGGACTGGGCTAAATTTATCGATCAAGACTGTGCAAAGCACTTGGTCAATAAGTATTCCCAAGAACATATCCTGGAGATTGTGACCAATCTGCAGAACAAATCAGGAGCTGTTACAATCCGCCAAGTGCGGGTTACTGATAACCGGGTCATGGATATCGAATTGATCTCCTCCAAAAAGAACTGTGACTATCTGATTCGACTGTTCTTCGATGAGGAGGATGATTACCGGATTCGGGGAATATCCTTCGACTTCCCTGAAAACAATTAAGGCAACAGCTCCCTGCGGATCCCCTCCTCAAGACTGATAAAAGTTTCTGTACTGGAGACCCCAGAAATTTTTTGTATCTGCCCGTTTAATATCTCCATAAGATGCTGATTATTCCGGCAATACATCTTAAGGAAAATAGCATAATTCCCTGTAGTATAATGATATTCAACGATTTCCGGAATCTTTTCCAACTCTTTGGCCACTGAATGGTAAAGGTTCGCCTTTTCCAGAAAAACCCCTACAAAAGCACAGGTAGCATAACCCATCCGCTCAACCGATAAACGTACTCCGTAACCTGTGATAATGCCTAGGCTCTCAAGTTTGGCTACACGCTGATGAATGGCCGCACCAGACATACCGCAGACTCTGGCAATCTCCAGAAAAGAGACCCTCCCGTTTTCAGATAACAGATGAAGAATCTTCCTGTCCGTCTTGTCAATAAGATCGCTGGCAATCATTGCTTTACCTCCTATTCCTCTGGTTCACTAAGTGTGTGCAAATTAGTGCATATTTGGATGGAGTCAAATGCTTTCTCAGTCAACATTTTCGCATCTTTGCAATGAGAGGGGGAAAACGGTTCGGAAAATGATATCAGATTTTGAATATAAAGAGGGCCAACGTTTGCCCTTCCAGGTAGTCAATAAGGTCGTGATGCCCGGAACTGACGAGGAACATTTCGTCTTAGTGGGTCCAGACGAAAGAAAGCACCTGCTTCCTGAAAAAGATTATGCCCTCTACAACATCACTGTAGGCCAAACCATCACCTGCACCGTAGATAAAATAAACTGTTCTGGAAAAATCTTCCTGGAGCCGGATCATCCCTATTACAAACCTGGAGAACGATACGACTTTCTTGTTTTGCGATTATCTTACCAGCAAACCTTCATGGGTGGGGTGCAACCTATTGCATGGGTCAGAGACCTGCACGGACTCGAGTGGCCCTGTCCGATCGATCAGTCCGAAGGAATCGAACCAGGTTATAGCTACCTGGCCTGCCGCGTTGAACGCATCCGCAAAGCAGAGCTACAGCTGTCTCTTCCAGGACTCAACAGTAGGCTCTCCTTTCTCAAAAAAGGCCGAACTTACCCCTTCAAACTGACAGATATAAAAACCTTTGAGGGTCAGGAATTCTTTATCCTTAAAGATATTATCGGGAACTTCCATCGGCTACCAGTCGACAATTACCCTAACCACGGCTTTAAAATTAATCAGGAAATTCAGGCTACCATTATCCACTTCGACCTTGCTGGGGAAAGTATGATAGAACCACTTCATCCAGTTTATGTGCCCGGTAAGAACTACTCCTTTCGCTTCGTACAACTAGAGAAGAAGATAGACCTCTTCGGCAAAGTGGAAGCTGCCATACTGGTTGAAGATGTCTTTGGAAACATAATAAAGGTGAAACCTGACCTTTGGCAGATAGAAGAACCTAATTATCAGCCTGATCAGATTCTATGCAAAGTCTATAAAATCAAAAAAGGCCGGCCCGTTCTGATCAGTATGGAACCAAAAAATGATGAGTCTAATCTGGAAAAATCAAAAAAATGAGAGTCTATACCAAAACCGGAGATCGAGGACAAACATCCTTGGCCAGTGGAACGAGAGTCAGAAAAGATCATCCTCGCCTCGAAGCATACGGCACAATTGATGAGCTGAACTCATTTCTGGGATTAGTGGAATCCATCATTGATGATGAATCAGAAAAAAGCAGAATCAGAGCAATACAAAACCGGGTTTTTGTCATCTCATCAACACTAGCCATTGATGATCCTCAATTCTTACCAAACCTGCCAATCATTTTGGAAGATGATGTTCTGGATCTGGAAAGGGCTATGGATCAAATGCTTGATCAGATTTCGCCCCTACAAAATTTTATCATCCCGGGTGGCAGTCCAGCAATTGCGTACTGTCATATTGCACGGACTGTTTGCCGCCGCGCTGAGCGCCTGATGATCCACCTGTCGGATGAGGTTGAAATTGAGCCCATCCAAATAAAATATGTTAACCGGCTCTCCGATTATCTGTTCGTATTAGCTCGAAAAACAGCCCACGACTCAGGAGTAGAGGAGATTATATGGACGGCGGGGTTCCGGGATATGGAGAAAAACGCCGCAAACGGATCAGTAGAAAACCCCTGATGGTCACATTTGGGTAATGGTAAGCGATCTTCACGAAATTAGCTATATTTGTAATCGAGGAAGTTCGTTATTTAACTTCCTGATAAAAATATAGTTATACTCGATAAATACTAATTCACAAAGTCTTTTAAGTATGAAAATTTCAAAAGTTACCGCACAGGAAGTTCTCGATTCCCGGGGTAATCCGACCGTCGAAGTCGAGGTGAAGCTCGAGAATGGAGTTAGCGCCAATGCCATTGTTCCCTCCGGTGCTTCGACCGGTGAAAAAGAGGCCGTCGAACTGCGAGATGGCGATAAATCCCGTTACCTGGGTAAGGGCGTTTTAAAGGCTGTCAACAATGTTAATTCTCTGATTGCTCCGGTGGTAACCGGGCTCTGTGCTTATGACCAGCGCAATATTGACTATACTATGATTGAGCTCGATGGAACCCCAAATAAAGGTAAACTTGGTGCCAACGCCATTCTTGGAGTCTCCCTGGCTGTCGCTCATGCTGCTGCGAAAAGTGTTGGTCTGCCACTCTACCGCTATATCGGAGGTACTAACGCCTGTACCTTGCCAGTACCAGCCATGAATGTGATTAATGGTGGGGCCCATGCTCAGAATAGTGTTGATTTCCAAGAGTTTATGATCGCCCCCCACAATGCTCCCAATTTTACAACAGCCATTCAAATGGGTGTCGAGACTTTTCATGCGCTGAAGAGTGTCCTGAAAGGCCGCGGATACTCCACTGGCATCGGAGATGAAGGCGGGTATGCTCCCGACCTGAAATCTAATGAGGAAGCTATGGAAGTGATTCTGGAAGCTATCACCAAAGCCGGTTATAAACCCGGTGATGACATTTCCATTTGCCTTGATCCTGCAACCAGCGAAATGTGGAAGGACGGCAAATATGTGTTTTTCAAATCAGACAAATCAGTCAAGACTTCTGATGAAATGATTGCCTTATGGGCCGATTGGGTAAGAAAATACCCGATTGTATCCATCGAAGACGGCTTAGCAGAAAATGACTGGACCGGCTGGCAAAACATGACTCGTGAGATGGGCGGAAAAATTGAGCTCGTTGGCGACGACCTGCTCTGCACAAACAAGCAGATCCTTGCCGAAGCTATTGGTAAAGGTGCTGCCAACTCCATCCTGATCAAACTTAACCAGATCGGAACTCTCTCCGAAACTCTCGAAACTATTGAACTTGCCAGAAAGAACGGATACTATTACTTCATCTCCCATCGCTCAGGTGAAACCGAAGATACCACCATCGCTGATTTGGCTGTTGCTACTGGAGCCGGTCATATCAAAACCGGATCGGGATGCCGGAGTGAACGTATTGCCAAGTTTAACCAGCTGATGCGTATTGAACGCCAGTTGGGCAGTGCAGCATACTTCCCCGGATTGAAAGCCTTCAAAAACGCCTAAGTTCGCTAACACGATAATAAGAAAGGCTGTCTTTTCGGGCAGCCTTTTTTATTGAGCAACAAAGTGGTAGATAATATATCCCGATTGTAATTGAGGTGCAGGGGAGCTAAAATTGAACCGGGTCCGCCTGGCCGCATCCTTGGCTGCATCCAGAAAACAGGGATCCCGTGTATCAGTCCCTTCTGAATTGATTGTTACCAGCTCAACCTTTCCCCGCTTACCAACCCGGATGTCCACCTGCACCGTTCCACCTCCCTGACATTTATACACCGGAATATGCAGATAGACAACCTCACGGTCTTTTAAATTATAGTAAATATTCGTGGGACCTTGGTACACCTGCTCCTCTTCCATCTTACGAGCCTCATAAAAATCAAGCTGCTTGGATTCAATGGCCGGAATCTCACGATCATCAGGATTTAATTCGTTCTCCCGGATAATGTCATCAATAGTTTTCTCCGCTCGCTTTCTGGCTTCTTGCTCAACAGCCCGGTTCGAAAGCCGGTAGTTCTGATAATCCTCATAACGTTCAACATTATCCTCAGCCTGGTTTACAGCAATATTCCTTGCCTGCCGGTCACGCCGGGCTAATCGCTGCTCCTGACTCATCAGATCCAATTGCTGCAACTCCTCCAAAGTCTGTATATCAATCACCATCAAATCCTGATTTTCCATGGGAGTCTGATTTAAACGACCAATCACTAGTAATAGAAAAACCATCAGATGGATTACTAATGTGAAAATCAGGCTATATGTCTTATTATTAATCAATTACAAAAATTGGACTTGCAAATTTTGTTCTGCTAAAAGTAGTGATAATCCCGTTCCTGGGAAATAGAAATCAAAAGGGGATGCCACTTCAGCAGCATCCCCCTTTGGATTAAATCGTTATGATTAGTATCGTCTGATCTGTTCTTCATCCCGGATAATCATTTCCGGTTTACCTTCCCAGGTGTTGATCAACCCGACTGACCAGATCATTCGATCTTCGAAGTAGCGGCGAGGATTCCGCGTTATTTCCCTCATGACCTCGTAAGGCACTACCAGACTCATGTCGTGGTAGGGAAATGGCTGTCCGATGTACAGAACATAGTTGTTATCCTCGTTGGAGTAAAACACCTCTTTAACTTCTCCGTAAACCCGCCTGACAGTTCCCACGTAACCTACTGCATCATAAGCCGATATCGTTTCGATTTCTCTTCCAAAGTCGACATCCCAGTAGGTATGCGTTGGATAGTAGTACATGAACCGGTGGAAGAGGGTGGGGGTCCAGACCAGGTGTACATGGACTGGCCTGCGGTAAACGTACCGCACCCGCCGAACATCAATCGGAACCGGAATGAAGCGGGTATGGTGAATCACCCTGACTGCTCTGTGGCTATACCAGTTATGATAATCCCGGTGAATTCTGCGAAACTCATCCGACCTGCGCAGGGAGCTATAGTTATCATAATCAACCCGGTACTTACGTTTTGCGAAGATCTCGTTATTTTGATGCCGGATCGTACGTCCATCCTCCCCAATAAGAGCACCGTTTGCTTCGCGGAAGGAGCGGGTTGCTCCAGAACCTTTGACTCTAACTTCGCCCGGCTCATCAATCGATCGTGACCGGGTTGCTGAAGCGTCCGTAGTGACACTATTTGGTCTTGTGCGGGTGGCTGATGAGCTCTTTTTGAGATCAGTGGACCGTGATCGGTTTGCTGACGAGCCGGATGAAACCGACCCGGATTTTGACTGTGGATTGGTCGCTCGATTAACCGTCCGCGATTCAGTAGCATTGGTTCTGCTTTCGTTACTTGAACTCCGCACTACGCGATCCGAATTGCTCTTCCTGGCGGGGGGTGTTGCTACACGCTTCTGGGCAGAGCTGTTCGTGGATTTCTGTACATTCTGCCGGGTGGCCGAACGATTGGTAGATTTCTGATCACTTTGCCGGGTGGCCGATCGGGTAGTCTGAGCATTTACACTTTTTGTGGTGGCTGATCTATTAACTTGTTTTGAGGACGACCGACTCACCGCCTCTTTCTTCTCGCTGCCCTTTTCCGAGCTTTTTACCCTTGCTGACCTGGTAGCCTGTGGATAGGCAGAGATTCCTGCTGCCAGGATAATTGCAAGTATGACTAATCGTTTCATGGGTTGATTTTTTTGGTATTAATCTAGTAACCTAAAGCAAATGACTTGCCAAACCCATAAAAATTAGCAGAATGATGTAATTGCTTACACAAAAGGGTTATTCCATACAATATCTGTTATCAGACTCTGCATTTTGACCAATATCTTTCAGTTCGCTAGTAAACTTCTATAAGATTGTAACGGTTGTTACATCAGGATTATGGATTCATGACAAATTTTGGGC
>JAAYIP010000333.1 GCA_012523435.1 Bacteroidales bacterium
AAATCTGGTCTGATCTCCACTGTATCAAAAGCCAACGGCTATTTCCTGATTCCGCGGGAAAAGGAAGGGCTGGCTGCAGGCGAACAGGTCAACATAAATCGATTGTGAGGTGAGATGGTGTTCAAATATTTAAGTAATATTCCGCTCGCGGAAGCGCGCAGTCAATTTCTATCAACACTGAGATCAAAAAATATTCGGTCAGAAACCGAAACAATTAAAACAATCAATGCCAACCATCGTATCGCTGCTGAAGCGGTTTATGCACAAATCAGCGCGCCGCATTACAACTCTTGCGCAATGGACGGAATCGCCCTGGATGCCAGTTTGACCTTTGGCGCAACTGATACAAGGCCGGTCACCCTGCAGAAAGATCAATTCCAATGGGTGAACACGGGAGATCCATTGCCTGAAAATCGTGATGCTGTTGTGATGGTTGAAGATGTGATCGAGGCGGATGAAGGTGAAATCCAACTGTTTACGGCTGCGGTGCCCTGGCAGCACATCCGTCAGATCGGTGAAGATATTGCTCAAGGGGACATGATTATCCCGAGCTATACCGAAATTACTCCCGCCATTCAGGGCGCCATGCTGGCAGCGGGGGTATTGGAAATAAAAGCAATCAAAAAACCGCTTGTGGGTGTGATCCCGACAGGCAATGAGCTGGTCTCTCCTCAAACTGACCCCCGTGAAGGCGATATTATCGAATTCAATTCGACAATCATCAAAGGTATGCTTGAGGATTGGGGCTGTGAGCCAAAGGTTTACCCAATTGTCAGGGATGACCAGGATTTGATTGCCGAAGCAGTTTACAAAGCTGTAATGCAATGTGATTTTGTGCTCCTGAATGCCGGTTCCTCCGCTGGAAAGAAGGATTATTCCGTGGATGCCATTGAAAAAAATGGTGAAGTGATCCTCCACGGGGTTGCTATCCGACCAGGCAAACCAGTTGTACTCGGATTTGCACAGCAACAATCAAAAGTGATACCCTTGGTTGGACTTCCTGGTTATCCTGTTTCAGCCATTTTGGTGATGGAAGAGCTGGTACGCCCGGCAGTTAACCTTCTATTGAATAAACCCGATGAAGAGAAAACTATGGTACAGGCAACTGTTTCACGACGATTAACCTCTTCATTGAAGTACATGGAATTTATTCGAGCCAGGGTCGGTAATGTCGACGGCAAGTTGGTGGCAGTTCCGCTGAACCGTGGGGCAGGTGTGGTAAGTTCGTTTGTAAAAGCAGATGGTATTATTGAGGTTCCTCAGAATACAGAAGGATATGAAGCTGGTGAAAAAGTACCAGTGAAATTGGTGAGGAAAATGAAAGATATTGACAAAACATTAGTGATAACGGGCAGCCACGATCCGTTGATCGACGAATTGATCGACCTGGTTAAAATTAAATGGACCGACAGCCAGGTTGTCTCCTCGCATGTTCGCAGTCTGGGTGGTTTGATGGCGCTCAAACGGGGTGAGTCCTACCTTGGTGGCACCCATTTGATGGACGAAGAAACCGGTGAATAT
>JAAYIP010000062.1 GCA_012523435.1 Bacteroidales bacterium
CCGCAACCTTTCCAAAGTGACCATCAATGGCGTTGAGTCTTCTTTACAGGCAGATTTTGGGAATGGATTGACAGCTTATCTAAATTATGCCTTTACCCATTCAATTATCAACGAGCATCTACCTGAACCAGGAGAAGCAGACTTGTCCGGCAATTACTTGGTTTATGTGCCAACTCACCAGGGAACCGTTGGCCTGACATGGAGAAATAAGATTTTGAACGTTCATGTTCAGGGACAATACCTTTCCCAGCAGTGGATGGATGATCAGAACACCGAATCAATACCAGGTCACATTAATCTGGATGCTAAGCTGTTCAAGGAATTTGGCCCTCTGCAGGTTTTTGTAAGCGGACAGAACCTGACAAATTTCACCTATCTTCAAAGCAAAGGTAATCTCTCCATGGGACGCTTCCTATTGGCGGGGTTAGGTTATAAATTTTAAGATGATATGATGAAAAGACTATTTTTTGCAGGAATTGCCATTTTGGCACTGATGCTGTCGGGATGCCAAGAGAATCAACAATCGGATCAGACAACCAGCAATCGATCGGTATTTGTTCGCGACTCGGCTGATCAGAATAATGATTTTTACGATAATGAACCCTTTTTCGAATTACCCGGACCAGACAAGATCTTGGTTGGAGGGGAAGTCGAGAAAGAAGTTTGGGTAGACCTTTCAAAGTTAACAACCCATTCTGTACAGGTTCGGGAAACTCACTTGGAGAATGGAGAAGTTGGCTTTACCGGAGCCTATCGATACGATGGACCATCCCTTTTTGATGTCCTCAAGGAGGTAAGAGTTGCCAAGAGAAATGCGGCTGAATTTCCACCGATTATTGATCAGTATGTGGTGATTTACGGCTCCGATGGCGATTCGGTTACCCTAAGCTGGGGGGAGCTCTATTATCCGGTTCATTTACATGAGATTATCATTGCCGAGCGGGTTATGCGGATTGTTCCCTCTAAAACCGGCGAGCATTGGCCGTTACCCGAGCAACGTAAGCTGGTAGTAGCTTCCGATTTGGTTACTGTTCGAAATATTTCCGAACCAGCCCGTATCATGATTCGCAGCTGCCGTGTGGATATTCCAATCGATCGCTCCGTGACGATGTGGTCAGATCAAATGGTTATGTCGCTCTCTGATTCTGACAAGCAGACCTTGACGAAACTGCCTGCCGGGCTGAAACCTGTGGAGTACAACCAGGTGTTCTACGGCCGCGGTATGGGAATCCACGGAATCAGCACATTCCGGGGTGCCTGGCTGAAAGAAATGATCCAGGGACGGTTACCCGAAACAGTCGATCGGCTGCGTAATGGGATGTTTGTTTTTTCAGCTATTGATGGTTACCGCTGCTCGGTGACCTGGTCGGAGATGATGAACCGTTGCGATGGCGAAGGGGTTATCCTCATTGATCAGGATAACTATGAGGGTGCCGGACGCTTCTCCTGCCTCTTTACCGCTGATTATTTCTCAGACAGGGCAATGAAATCCATCACCGATATCCGGTTAATTCAATGATTTGTATTTTAGTGGCCAGGTTATGACGGCCACTGCTGATGAGCCAATCTAAATTATCACTTGTTTTTGCTCTTTTGGGCGGGCTGGTGCTCTTGTTCATCATTGCTCCCTTGGCCGGACTGTTCATTAAGACCAGTCCGGTCGAGTTTTTTGAAACAGTTAATGATCAGGAGGTTACGGGGAGTATTGCGCTGACGCTTGGTGTTTCCCTGGTCACCACCCTGGTGTTTGCCATTGGTTCGGTTCCGTTGGCCTATTGGTTGGCCCGAACCTCCTTTCGTGGCAGGGAAATCATCCAATCCCTAGTAGACCTTCCAGTAGTTATTCCTCATTCGGCGGCTGGTATTGCCTTGCTCGGAATGGTGTCACGGGATACATGGGTGGGCCAGGCTGCATCGGCAATCGGACTCGATTTTGTTGGGCACCCACTCGGCATCGGAATTGCCATGGCTTTTGTCAGTGTGCCATTTCTGATCCAGTCGGCTCGGGATGGATTTGCCAATGTTCCCTTACGCTTGGAGATGGCCGCCATGAGCCTAGGTGCTTCACCCTGGCGCTCGTTTTTAACGGTCAGCCTTCCACTGGCTGCCCGCAGCATCATCACTGGAATGGTCATGATGTTCTCCAGGGGGTTAAGCGAATTTGGGGCTATCGATATCATTGCCTATCATCCCATGGTAACCCCCGTTTTGATTTATGAGCGTTTTGGTGCCTTTGGACTCAAATATTCCCGACCAGTGGCAGCTCTTTTTGTACTGGTTTGCCTAATATTTTTTGTTCTTCTTCGAATTCTTGCCAACCGACGAACCCATGATCCAATTAGAAAATATTAATAAGTCGGTAGGAAATTTTACCCTCCGGGATATCTCCCTGAGCATCGAACAGGGAAGCTACACGGTCATTCTTGGTGATTCAGGAGCCGGAAAATCCTTGCTGCTCGAAATCCTGGCCGGGATCCGGAGGCCCGACTCAGGTAAAATCTTGGTTGATGGGGTAGAGGTGCAGAACCAATCTATTCAGGAGAGACCATTCGGATTAGTGTTTCAGGACCTTGCTCTTTTTCCGCATTTGTCAGTCCGGGAGAATATTGCCTTCCCTCTGAAAATGAGAAGGATGAGCAAGTTAGATGTTGATCAGATCATTCATGAGCTTGCCCTACGGTTCGAGATTTCTCAGCTGATGGAGCGTTCTCCGAATACCTTGTCAGGTGGGGAGCGGCAGCGGGTGGCGTTGGCCAGAACCCTGGCTCCTAAGCCCAATTGCCTTTTGCTTGATGAACCTTTAACCGCACTGGATACAAGGATTCGTCAAGAGATCCGTGGGGTGTTGCGTAACTTGAACCGGAGTGGCCTGACCATCATTCATGTAACCCATGATTATCAGGAAGCCCTCACGCTTGCTACGCATATCGGTATTCTGGAGGGTGGAAGATTAATTCAACAGGGTACCGCTGAAGAGGTGTTACGCAACCCCATCAATACTTTCACTGCCAGTTTTACGGGGATCAAGAATTATATTCACGTAACTATCAGTGATCAAAGGGGTTCCGGCGTTTGCGTGGCCATGGCCAATCATGATATTCCGATTACCTTGGATCTTCAGGAGCCGGCTCAAGAGGGTTATGTCATCATCCCGGAAGAGGCAATCTTTTTATCACATCACCCAACGGACACCTCTGCAGCCAACAATTTCTGTGGCACGATAACCGATTTTCATCCTTCCCCCCACGGGGTGGAGGTCATGATCAACTCCGGGATCCCCTTATGTGCTTTGTTGACCGCTGAAGGTGTTGCCCGGCTCAATTTGGAGATAGGAGATACCATTTGGGCCAGTTTCAAAGCAACCAGTGTCCGGTTTATTCCGAAATAGAATGCCTGGTTCTTCCGTTTCTTTTTTCCTATATTTGACCAAAACCAAAGCTTATGTTTTCAGTAAATGAATATTTTGACGGCAAGGTAAAATCCATCTCTTTCAATACGGAGGAAGGCCCTGCCACGATTGGTGTTATGGCTCCCGGAGAGTATGTCTTTGGAACCTCCACCATTGAATACATGACGGTCACTTCAGGTTTGATGAGTGTCCAGTTGCCTGATGAGGAAGAGTGGCGCGATTACCGGGAATTTGAAACTTTTCGGGTTGAAAAAGGGGTGAAGTTTAATGTTAAGGTGACGGAAGATACCTCCTATCGTTGCCTCTATCGTTAATTCGCAAAAATCATGGCAGGATCCAAGGGTTCTAAATACTACGACACCTTCCTGCATTATACGGTGTGGCTCGAAAACCGGTCAACCGGAAGGGTTGTGGATGAGCAGCTTTTTCGGCTGTTAAAAGCGGTCGAAGAGTCAGGTTCACTCACATCGGCAGCAGATAGTCTGGATTTAAGTTACCGCAAAGCATGGGGCGATCTAAAAAAAGCCTCAGAACTACTGGGATTTCCGCTAGTGGAGACCACCCGGGGAGGCAAAGAGGGTGGACACACCCGTCTGACAACCGATGGTCGGGAATTGGTGCAGGCAATGGAAGAGTTAAGAGAGGATATTACCCTGGCAATTCACCGGGTAACAAAGAAGTTTTTTCATAAGATAAACCATTGAGAATTAGCACGGGTTTATTACCTTAGGCAACTGATAGTCCCCCTCTGTCTTTAACTCCCTTTTTCTGGAGGTATGCCTAAACCAAAACAAACATCAGCGTTCTCCATTTTGGTTGTTTCGATGATTCTGATGATTGTGGGAGCAGCTCTAATCCCACGGTTATCGGTTCATCTCGTTTCCACACGCACCAGCCCTTCCCTCACCGTCTCCTTCGCATGGTCCAATGCCTCGCCAAGGCTGTTGGAACAAGAGGTTACCGCGCCCCTGGAGGGCCTGCTAAATACGATCCGCGGAGTGACCAGCATTGAGTCGGTATCAGCGTCCGGAAGCGGCAGGATCACCCTGTCCTTCGACAAGAAGGCCGACATGGATGCGATGCGTTTCGAAGTAGCTTCCTTGATCAGAGAACTCCATCCACAC
>JAAYIP010000063.1 GCA_012523435.1 Bacteroidales bacterium
GCCTGACGGGCTAAAAAGTTCCGGTTGGCACTCCGTCCAAGCGCTGGATTATGGCAGAAAAAATGCACTCCTGGGATAGCCTCCAACTGTTGGTTGGAGGCTGAGTGTTCAGGATCCGACCCATCATCTCCTATGAGAATTTCATAGGGATGCCCCGATTGCTCCAATTGAAGGGACAGGGATTCTACTAAATCTTTCAATGGCCAATTTCGGACTGGGATGAGTACGGATAACATTTTTTATTCGTTTGTCAAATGTACTCATTGTCTATCTTTACCCCAAAATCGATCTAATGAAGTATTTATTAAGAATATTACTCGTTTCTCTCCCGCTGTTGTCTATTACCTCCGCCCTTTACCCACAACGCTTTAACCTTACTTTTTGTGGTGAGGATTACCCGGATCAGGAGATTGTCCTCGCCCATCGTTTCGGCTCCCGATTCTTCTCAGACGATACCGTAAGAACCGGCCCAGATGGTTGTGCTAGCTTTTTTTCAAAAGAGAAACTACCGGAAGGTATGTACCAATTGGTTTTTACCAATAACCGATTTATCGAGTTCTTTCTCACAGATAATCAAGAATTTAGCATTAAATTACCAAAAGGAGCCCCGATCGAACAGGTGGAATTTCTTAATTCAGAAGAGAACAGCCAATTCTTTGAATGGCAGATGAGAATGGGCCACTATCAATCTGAAATGGGCGCCTTGCAAAGAAGCATGCGCCAATCTAATCTTTCTCCTGATTCCATTCGTTATATCCAGTCACGATACGAACAAGTACAAAAGGCTGCCGAAAATCTCTGGGATGCCGGCATAAAAGCGCTGACTGGCACGCTACCAGGAGATTTTATTAAAGGGATGAAACCTATGGAGATTCCAATTAATCTTCCTGGTCAGTCTCCTGAAAATCAAAAGCTTTTGCAATACCGGTATTATATTAATCACTTTTTCGATGCGGTTGATCTAACCGATAGTCGATTGCTCAGGACCCCATTAATCGAGAGCAAGTTAAACCTTTTCTTTAAGAGGGCGATTACGCCAGTGCCAGATTCAATCATTCCGGCAGTGGAGCGGGTTATTGCTATGACTGGTCGGGAGGGCGAGACCTATCAATTTACGGTGCAGCATTTACTGAATCTATACTCCGAACCAGAAATCATGGGAACGGATGCTGTATATGTCTATATGGCAGAAAATTACTATCTTAATGGACATGCCTCTTGGGTGGACGAGCAGAATCTGAATGAGATTCAATGGCGGGTTAATGAATTAAAGCCTTTGTTGATTGGATCGCCGGCTCCCCCGCTGGTTAAACTAGTCAACCCCGAAGGTCAGACGTTCGATCTGACAGAAATCAAGGCTCGCTTTGTCATTATTTACTTCTGGGAATCAGAGTGTGGTCACTGCAAAGAGTCTACCCCAAAACTCCATGAGATGTATCCAATGATCCGGAGCAAGGGCGGTGAAGTTTTGGCCATTTACACCCGGCTGGAGCCCGAACCCTGGAAAGCGTTTATAAAAGAGAATAACCTGACTTGGATCAATGCATATACTCCGCAGAATATCAATCAGATCATTGATGGGTACCAAGCTTGGAGCACCCCGAAAATCTTCGTTCTCAGCGAGGATTTTAAGATCGTTGCGAAGGATCTGACTATTGATCAGCTGGAACCGCTGATTGATCATTATTTATCAGAGGCGGGCCAGAACTAGTCCCGGAGACCTAAAACAGACCGATAAAATACCAGCTGATCCAGCTGAATTCGAACCACGTACATTCCCGATGCTGGTGGGGAAAATGATAAGAATATCTGGTTGGCTTGATAGGAGACCGTAGTAGTCATCTGCCTGAGCATCATGTCATAAACCGTGATATCGGCTTGACTAAAAACAAGATTTCCTAAGTCGATGATGAACTGTCCCAGGGTATTCCCTGAGGTTATCTGAATCTGATCCTTGAAATTTTGACCTATCGGAGTGACCTCCAGTGACAAGTCAAGGGATGTTTTAATTCCAAACTGATCGGATGCCGATAGCCATTTGTTACCAGAGAAGATGTAGGCTGTATTTTTTCCATTCAAACCACGATCAACAGACGCCCGTGATGCAAAAGTACCCTGATCCCAAGATTTGATCTGATATCCTGCATAAACGAGCGTATCTAACATAACCGGATACTTGAAGCGAACGGTCAGAAAGCTGGAATCACTACAGGTTGAGATATTGACAGAATCGCTGGCTATTAGCTCCCAGTTAGCATCCCAGATACAACAGGTGAGGTAATAGTCATCAGAAAAAATATTCAGGTTTTGTATGGGGAAAGTGATCCCTGAAATTATTTGCCGGGAATCTGACTCGTTGATGAACTCCTCAGCAAACTGACTGATTCCGAATGTGTTCGAACCAGGAAAGTAGCCTTGATTTCCAAAATCGTGAGTCACTGTATGTTCATGATCAGCCGTGTTGCGGATATGAGTTGACTGAAAGGATATGGCTTCATTAACCACCCTGATCTGATTGTAATGAGTCAGAGAGATTGTATTACCGGGATATTCGACCTGATGGGTAATGGTATAATCCCCCGGCTTACTATACGAGAGCCTAAAGGTTTCTGGACCGGTCCAAATTGCTGGGAAGGCTCCTGATGCGGTGAATGTAACTAGTTGTGGATTCCCTGAACTTTGGTCGCTGATTTCAATCATCCGCAGCGGCACAATTCGGGTTTCCGAAACTGAATAGTCGGTTTGTTCCACGATCAGCAAACTCTGGCGCAGGGAGTCTGACCCAATCTCGTTGCTTACGATCAGGGTCACCTGATGGATTCCGGCATCCGGGAAAACCACTGCTCCCGGATCCCTGTTGACTGAGCGTTCGGGGATACCACCCTCGAAAACCCATTCCCAGGTTGTTGGAGCTCCGGTTGATCGATCATGAAAAAAGAGGATTTTACCCGCCTCAGCCGGGTTTGGTCTAATCTCGAAATTGGCCAGCGGTTTACCTTCCATAAAGGGATCGTATCCATTGATAATCTGGGCTCCCGAATTCAAAGGATCCAACCAGTATTTAAGCTGATTGGAGGAGTCGGGGTACCGATCCCAGCTGACCGAAAACTTTTGAAAGTAATCGTTAAAATTATAGTCACAGCTGGCATCTCCACCTGTCAGGTCTCCAATGATCTGATGATCAGTATTGAAGAGTGGGCAACCAGATGATCCGGGCTCGGTGGTGCCCAAATCCCATTGGGATACCCGCCAGTGGGTATTACTTTCATAGCCGCCTCCAAAATCACCGGTGACAACCCGGTGATAGCTTTTGGAAATCTTTTTTGCATCACCTCGGGGATGGTGAATCGCGACAACCGTATCATAATAAGCTACAACCCTGCGGTTCCAACCAGCATAATATGGTTGGTAATCCTCAGGTGGTGAGGAGCTAAGCTCCACTAAACTAAAATCTAAAGATGGATAGGTGGCCAGCAATTTTGAGGCTGATAGGGTCTGATCGGGGGTGGCCGTTCCAGATCCGCACCCGGGCCGTTCATATCGGAAGAAAAAAACGGATTGCTCGGCATGAGTTGGTATCCCAATGCAATGATTAGCCGTCAGCAGAAGAGGCCTTCCATCATTTGCTGTGTTATTAATTAAGGATCCGGAACAGAGCCAGGTTCCACCTCGGATGAATTTCACCACAGCATTCTTTTCTACCTGCCACTCTGCACCGGGAGGACAATTTATGTCAACATTACAACTACCCGAACGCTTATAAGCATCATCAGCCTTGAATACTCCAGTGAAATCATGAGAAATCCTACTGATTTCAATCTCAGGCTCTTGAGAGTCTACCGGCATGTTGAGCTCAATGATCACGCTAGAACCCGGGAGTGGTAAAGTGGCGAGCTGGCCAGCCGAGGTATGGTTCAGGGAGGTAAAAGCCCCTCGGACGACCTGATAATCCGGAGTATAGAGAAAGACAGAAGCGTTTTCCGGCAATCGGAATTTTCCAAAGATCACGTTGAGCGATTCGGCTCCATCGGAGTGAATCGTCATTCGGCA
>JAAYIP010000334.1 GCA_012523435.1 Bacteroidales bacterium
AATATTTTATGATTAAAGTAACCAAAGCCTCCGGGGAAACAGAGGTATTCGATTCGCAGAAGTTGGAGCGTTCGCTTCGCAATGCCGGCGCTGCCGAAGAGTTAATTCAGGCTATTGTAGCGGACATTCTGGACTGGATTTTCGAAGGGGTAACGACCAAAAAGATCTATGCCAGAGCCTTTTCTCTACTTCGAAGGAAGAAGACGGTGGCGGCCATGCGATACAAACTCAAGCAGGCCATCATGGAGATGGGTCCTACGGGTTATCCTTTTGAATATCTTATTGGCCGGGTTTTTGAAAAGCAAGGCTATTCGGTATTAGTTGGACAGGTGATTGATGGTCATTGTGTGACTCACGAGATGGATGTGATAGCCACGGGGAAAGGTGAACAGTGCCTGGTTGAATGTAAATATCGGCAGGACCAGGGGAATCAGGTGAGTGTTCAGACACCGCTCTATGTCCGGTCGCGTGTGGATGATATCATCAGAAAACGAATGACTATGCCGGAATATCAGGGGTTGAAATTTTCGGGCTGGGTAGTGACAAACACTCGTTTTTCGCTCGACTCAATGCAATATGGGAAATGCAGCGGTCTTAACCTGATCGCCTGGGATTACCCGGCAGGCAATGGCTTGAAGGATCTGATTGAGCGCGAGAAAATCTATCCGATTACCCTCCTGCAACAATTGACCAAAAAGGAGAAGCAGGAACTTTTGGATCAGGGCATCGTTACCTGCTCGCAACTTATTGAGAAAAAGGATATTTTGAGTACTCTTAATATCCCGGAAAGGAGGCTCAAAATCCTGATCAATGAGTTGGAGAGTATCTGCAAAATCACCATTTGATTGCGACAACAGCGGGGGAGCAGCATTGAAGAGCCCCGGCTGCTCTTTGTGAACAATCTGTAGCTTAAAGCGTTTGAGACTAAAACGTATGCTATATGATAATCAGAAGAATATATTTCATAGTAATTCTCGCGTTAATGTCAACGGTTTCGCTCGTTGCACAAAGGCAAGGGAGTTTGAAGGGGTTGGTTCAGGATGGCAACACCGGGGATCCTATCCCGTTTGCCACCATTTCGCTGATGCAAAACAATGAGGCTCTCCCCATTGGTACGGTAACGGATCAAAATGGTGATTTTCAAATAGATAGGATTGCCTTTGGGAGTTACCGCGTCATCATTTCTTTCATAGGATACTTGCCTGATACCATTCCTGCAATAGAGTTGAGCAGGGAGAAACCGCTGGTTGACGTGGGAATCCGGTCTGTTTTTCCCTCCACGGTTGATATTGGAGAAGTGGAAGTGAGAGCCATCGCCAGCACGGTATCTACCAAGATTGACAGGAAGACCTACCGCGCGGCTGATTTTGAAACAGCCAGGGGGGGGAATGCTTCGGATGTATTGAATAAGCTACCTTCGGTATCGGTATCGCAGGATGGGGAGGTTTCGGTGCGCGGGACGGCGGATTTCATGGTTTACCTCAATGGCAAGCCTACCCGGATTGATCCATCCACCCTCCTGTCGCAAATTCCAGCCGAGCAGATCGAATCAATCGATGTCATCACCGTACCAACTGCCCGGTACGATGCCCAGGGGAAAGGTGGCATCATCAACATTAATACCCGAACGAGTGCGCTCGATGGCCTTTCGGTCCAGGTGAACGGTATGCTTGGTGGTGCGCCATGGGCCGACCAAACGGATGAGATCAGCGGATACCGTCTCAACGATAACCGCTACGGTGGCGGAATCAATCTGCTCTACGGTAAACAGAAACTCAGCCTTTTCGGGGGAGTAAGCTATAACTACAAAAACGTGAATAGCCACCGCGATGGTCAGGCCCGGATCCTGAATGAGCAGGACGGATCCTATAAGCATATGATAGCCGCGGGACAGAAGCCGGAGTGGTACGAGAATTTTACTGCCAATGCCGGAATGGAATACCGGTTTTCGGAAGCTACGCAGCTCTCGGCATCCTATTACCATGGCACGCGAACCGATGGGCGTTCGGCTTTCTATGTGTATCAGAATTTTTATGCCGACCGCGATAAGAATCCAATCGATGGTATCCCGGTCAACGAGGAGTGGATCTATAATCCCAATACGGATCACCGATACGGCAGCTTCCATACCGCTAACGCCGATCTTACCCACCGGTTCAACAAAAAATCGGTCTTAACAGCTTCGCTGCTTTATGAACGTTCAACCTTGAGTAGAGATATTGAAAATCCTGATTATCAGTTTGATAAGGATTTGAATCAGATTAAAGAAATGAGTTCGTACTACAGGCAACAGGATAACACTCCGCTTGATGGGTACCTGTTAAGTCTGAACTGGGCCCGGGAGTTCAGTAATGGGCACACCTTGAATCTTGGATTGCAGCCTCAGTATTTCACGATTAGCGGGCTTTTTACCTATGACACGCTGGATTTGGCCAATGATCAGATGGGAAGTTATACCAACCTGGAAAACGGACTCGATCTGTCGAGGGGGATCTATGCCGGGTATGCAGATTATAAAGGGTCGTGGGGTAAATT
>JAAYIP010000335.1 GCA_012523435.1 Bacteroidales bacterium
CGGGCAGATTCAATAGCTGGGGTTACGCCTGAGCCATCATCGACGCCACCTGTTCCCACATCAAAGCAATCGAGGTGACCGCCCATCAACACATATTCATCGGGGTATTCGGTGCCTGGAATGATGCCAATAACATTATAAAAGTTGACCGGTCCCATGCGGAAATGGTTGCGGATGTCGAATTCCAGCTCAAACCGCTGTCTTTCGCGAGCCATCTGTTCAATAATTTTATACTGGTGCTCATCGAGTTTGATATCCGGAACAGTTGGCAGATTGTCGAAACTCATGTTCATGATATTCTTCCTGTCATACAGCGCCCGGATGGGGTTGGTAGTTGACTGAATGATTCCCAGGATACCGGCTTCACGCATCTCCTTGTAAAACAGGGCAGGCTCGTCTTTTAATTTAATCAGGGGCTTCCGTTCAGCTTCGGGCAACGAACGGTTTTCTCTCATGATCTCCATATTCTGGCGGTCGGCTTCCATATTCTCTTCGATGATTTTCGCCCGCCGCTCATCGGCAGCAGCTGAGATATCAATCGGCCAGCCATCGTTGGTTCCGGTGATCAGTACCCAGGCGCCTTTCAGCTTGCCTTTCATGTTTTCAAATGCCCGCCTTGTTTTTGGTTCCAGCACGACATGACCTTTCTGGACTCCTTTGGTTCCTGCCGTATAGGATGGGGTGGCAAAGTGGAGGATCATGCCGTTATCGGATAATAATCGACCGGACCAGGGTCCTCGGTTGAACCCAACTGGCAACGTTCCGGCTAGATCCATTTCTACTTGCATACCCCATTTCCGGAATTCTGAAGCTACCCATTCGGCTGCGTTATCATAAGCATTGGATCCGGTGATCCTGCCACCAAAACGATTCGACAAAAAATCGAGGTGGCGCATGGTTTGATTATCAGTCTGACCGATCTCAATAATCCGGTCGATGACTTTTTTATCCTGCCCGCTGGTTTGAACCGGAATCAGGAAAAATGCGACAAAGAGTGATAGGAGGATTGAACGTTTCATATTATTTGAAGTAAATGTTTAGTTTCTGATGATGTGCTAGGTAACAAAATTTCAATCAGGGTAAACGATTCCAGCGTCCTTACGAATCCGGTCGAGCGTTTCGATAAGCAGGGAGCTGAACGACAGGGGCAGCTCTCGGCTCTCGGTCAGACCTTCATCGAGACACTGCATAACGTGTTGAGCTTCAAGATGATATCCCGATCCCTCTTGATTGATGAAATCATAGTCCTCTTCCTGACCGTTGTCTCTCCAGACGGTCAGGTGGGTGGAGGAGATATCCTTGCGGCGGATGCGGATGAAGCCCTTTTCGCACCAGACTTCACTTTGGGTGTCGGAGCAGACGGCGAAGCTGGATGCCAGGGAGGCCATCTGCCCGTCCGAATAGCGGAAGAGCATGGTGATGCTTCGATCAGCTCCTGTTGGTGCCAGGTCGGCAAAGGTTTTGATTTCTTCCGGCCGTCCAAATGCCTGAAGGGCAATAAAGACGGGATAGATGCCGATATCCAGTAGTGATCCGCCTCCCAGGGCCATATTAAACAAGCGGCTCGATAGGTCGTTGCCGCCGTTGAAGGCAAAATCGGACCGGAGCATTTTGGGCCGACCGAGCTGTCCGGATGCCAGCACCTCCATCAACTTGAGAAAAGCCGGTTGAAAGCGTGTCCAGAAAGCTTCCATCAGAAACACTCCATTCCGCCGGGCCGCTTCGATCATCCGATTAACCTGATCAGCATTGAGAGCGAAGGCTTTTTCGCATAACACAGCCTTGCCGTGATCGAGGCACAGGATGGTATGTTCCATGTGATGAGAGTGGGGTGTGGCTACATAAACGACATCGACCTGAGGGTCGCTAACCATCTCATTATAAGAACCATAAGCTTTTTCAAAGCCAAATTCCCCGGCAAAGGCAATGGCCTTGTCCATTGACCGGGATGCCGCAGCATAAAGTCGGGCGTTGGGTAATAGTTTCAGATCGGAACTGAATTTTCGGGCAATCTTTCCGCATCCAAGAATGGCCCAGTTATAGGTTTTTGGAGTCATAGGGCTAAGATAATATATTCATCATTGGCTATTACTGTCAAAAAAAAACTCCGCCGTGGGGCGGAGTTTTTCTCATATATTGCCAGGGATGTTTCTTCTTAGGCAAGTTTGACATTAACAGCGTTCAGGCCTTTGCGACCTTCCTGCAGTTCAAAGGTTACTTCGTCGTCCTCTTTAATCTTGTCGATGAGACCTGTAGTGTGGACGAAATACTCTTGGTCAGAATCCAGATCTTTAATGAACCCAAATCCTTTGGTCACATTAAAGAATTTTACTTTACCGTGTTTCATTGGTTGATGTTGTTGTTAAATTGTTTGCAAATATAACCAAAATTGGTTTATCCTACTCATTCTTCAATTCTTGCACCATTCTTATTTTTCTGATGCCTGATTGTGCCAGGGAAAATATCCATGCCAGCCCGTTGCCGATGAGGATCACCAGAATCATCAACAGGAGCCCCAGCGATATTTCGCCAGTTGGGGAGAGAATCCCCGGAATGACCGAAATGATGGAGGCGGTTCCGCCAATCAGGGTTCCAACGGCCAGTAGAATTGCATATTCTCTGAAAATCAAGCTTGTGATAAAAGTTCGACTAAACCCGCTGGCCCTGAAGAGAGCTAATTCCGATGCCCGTTCCTGCAAATTGCGAAGTAAAATGATTCCCAATCCAAGCGTTCCCAAAAGCATACCCAGGGTCCCCATGATCAGGAAGATCGACAAATACGTGTTTTCGATGGAGTTGAACCTTGCCAGCCTGGTGGTTGTAGGCTCTATGCCAATGCCGTGATCGCGGTATATCCTGATAAACTCTGATTCGATAGATTCAGCTTGTTCCATCGATCCGTCAAAAAGAAGGATGCGACTGCCACTGTTGGAGGGATATAGCTGGTCAAGGACGCTCGCGGATATCAATAAATTTCCCTGAAAAATGGAGTTGGCTAGTCCGCCAATCAACACAAATCGAATCGAATCACCTGCTTCGCTGAGGTATTGCAACGTGTCTCCTGTTTGTAAGCCTAAGCCCCACTGGATGACGGTTTGATCGGCAATTGCAGGAAAGACCCTGTCAGCCAGCTGTTTATCCAGATTTCCCCAGGGATTGTCAGGATTCATGCCGGATAACAGAGTGGTAAATGTGAACCGATCCTCTAGAGCTCCAGATGGAACCCCGAGTAGTGGAGGTTGAGATACCTGGTTCAGATTCAGGCAACTAGCGTCGTCGCCATCTTGTTTCTTTAGCTGCACTACGCGGAAGGGGGTTTCAAATCCATTCTCCTCTCTGACTTCCGGATTGTTCAGGTTTTGCAGAAGAGGTACTGTCGCTTCGGCAAAGAGCAAAAATCCGCCGGTGCCGGCATCTTTTCTGCCAGCTTCAAGGCCGGCATCTTTCCGGTTTGCCCCGATGGCAATGGTGAGAAAAACCCCTAATGAAAAGAGGGTGATCACTGATAGGTTACGTGGCCGATTCCGGGAGAGACTCTTTCGTAGGAATCCTCCTGCGGTCATCTGATTAAGCGCTTGCCGATCCCATCGGATCAAAATCCCGTCAACAACTAGCAGCAGTAGTGCCAGAATCATCGCTCCTGCCAACAGAAAGGGTAGAGGCTGAATGGTGTCTTTTGCGAGTATCTGCCAGATAATCAATCCTGTAGAACTTAAAGCCATACCCAGGATGGCTAATTGTTTCAGAATTATCAGCACTCGTCCCGGAACGTGCCGTCGTTGGTCAGACAGCTTAACGATTCCTTTAGGTAAGTGCTTGTTAATCACAATTATTTGGGAGCACACCGCAATGACCAGTACACCTCCTAGGCTGATCAACACTACCGATGGCCGGAAAAAGAGCCGTAAGGAATCAGTCAGGACAATATCATTCCAGACAGTGTTAAGTGCCCGGAATACCAATATGTTATAAACCCAGGTTAAACCCAGGCCCAGCCCCAGCCCGATCAGGGATGTCACCAAGCCCTCCCCCAGGTGCAGCTGCCTGATTCGTTTGGCTGGCCAGCCGATGGCCCGGAGGGTTTCCATGTGGTGGTTTCTCGACTGGAGGTTTAGCCTGATCAGGAGGAAGCTGAGGATGATGCCGCTCAGAGCGAGAAAAAAGCTCAGTCCGATAAACAGCTGCCCAAAATCAACCCCATTGCCGGCAGCCTGGAGTCCGGTCTGCTTGGGATCATCCACGCTCAACCCAAGGTCCGAAGGCTTCAGTTGGCCGAGTAAAGCTGATTCGAGCTCACCGCGACTGCTGCCGGGAGGAAACCGGATCTGTGTGGCACTGCCGAAACGGTTTTCCCACAAACCGATTGCCTGATCTAGGTTGATGAATGCTTTTGGCGTTCCCCGGTGCGCGTTCCAGTAATCTTCGTCTTTTTTACGAATTTTCTCCAAATCAATTGGTACGCTGGTTTCCCAATCGCGACAGTTACCGGCATCCGATAGGCCGGGAATATCCGGCATCAATCGGCTATCAGCATAAAATCCTTCCAGGGATACCACTTTACTGACACGGAAGGAGTGCTCTTCCGCCGTCAGATTTCGGAGAGGCCCAACCAGGAAGTATCTCATAGTCAGGGTGTCCCCTGCCTTCGCCTGAAGGTCATCGGCAAGCCATTTATTGATGATGATCTCATCCGGAGCGATCTGATCACCGGGTAGGGTGGACACGAATGAATAGGGCGTAGTTTTCTCCCCGACCTGGAATGCATTAACAAAGTAGCTGAGATAGAATGTTTTATCCGAGGTCACCTTCTTGGCAGCACGAATGATCGCTTCATCGAGAAAAACCCTGGGAGAATGGAGCATCCATCCTTCTGAGAGGGGCTCAGGATCCAGCAGGAGTCCGGCATCCTGAAGTTGCCAATTACGTGACAAGGATTCAGAGAGTTTGTTGGTGGTGAGGGGCGCTTCGGTCCTAATCAGCAAGAGGTTTGAGAGATCGGTCACTTCCATCCGGTCTAGGAGAAAAGATCTGGAGATGAATATGTTGAATGGAGGAGACTGTACATTTTGTAAGCTAAAGCGCCCGGTCACGGATTGATCGGCAAGTTGTGCCACGGTGACCCGGATGGTGGTCATGGCCTCGGCATCCGAAACAAAGGGTGTTTCCAGCGGTACCTCGAAGGCTTTTCGGATTCTCAGCATGATTTCATCGCCGGGCTGTACGTCCAGACGCTGTGCGAGGTTGTCGCTGATGATGACCGATTCATTCGTCAGTGTGCCATAATAGTTCTCTATTCCGATTACCCGGTCGAATGAGGGATCTACGCCATAGAGTCGTATACCGGGGATCCGTTTTGTTCCTCCTCCGGTGGTAGCGATGGCATCAAGGCGCAGGACTGGTGTGGTGGGAGCATCAAGGTCTTTCTCAAGTCTCTCCGCCAGTGCTCCTGAAAGATACCGGTCGCCGGCATCGATGGCATGGGTTACTCCGCCCAGGCGTTCTTCCACCAGGGATAGCAGGCTTTGGTTGACCGAATCACCCACCACTAGAGCTCCGGTGATAACGGCGGTACTGACGGCTATGCCCAGGGCCAGGGTAAGGTTCTTTTTAAAGAAGAACAGTAAGTTCTTGAAAATGAGCCTGATCATGTTCACTTGGTCTGATTGTCCGCCACTAGGATACCCCGGTCCAAATGATACACGGCATCCATCTGCCCGGCTAAATCGACCGAGTGAGTCACCAGAATGACTGCCTTTCCATCGGTTTGGCTGATTTCAGCGAGTAGTTGAGCCATCAGGGTTGCATTATCCTGATCGAGGGCTCCGGTTGGCTCGTCGGCCAACAGCAGGTCGGGGTTGTTGATCAGCGCTCGTGCTACGGCTGTTCGCTGACATTCACCGCCGGATAGCTCGGCGGGTCGCTGATTTCGCACTTCCCAAACACCCATTCGGTGTAACAGCTGCTCTGCCCTGTCCCGTGCCACTTCGCGCTGTTTTTGATCGCGGAGTGGAAGGGTGGGCAGGAGAACATTTTCGAGCAGGGTAAACTGTGGCAAGAGATGGTGGAGCTGAAAAACCATCCCGATCGATCGGTTCCGGTATTCGTCGAGCTCGTTTTGGTTTAAGTTATTGACAGTAAGTCCCTTGTAGCTAATGATCCCCTCGTCGGGTGAATCCAGAGCGGCAATCAGATTGAGCAAGGTGGTCTTGCCGGACCCTGATGGTCCGGTGATGGCAATACTCTGTCCAGGTCTGACGGTTAGATCCAGTCCGGAAAGAATCTCCCGGTAGCCGGCACTTCCCGAAACGCCATAGCCTTTTCTTAAGTTATTGATTTCAAGGATCATTACTGATCTGTTTTATTAATCCGCTGATAAAATTCCACCAGTTTATCTGCTTGGGTATTGATGTTAAAGTGTCTTTCCACTCCAGCACGGGCGCGGCGGCTTCGATCGTGGAGCTGATCCGGGTCTGCCAGCAGGGCAGCCAGGGCGTTAGCTAGAGCTTCGGGGTTGTTTGGGGAGTAGGTGATGCCGCCGCCGGAAATTTCGGTGATCTCCGGAAACGCCCCCAGCGCGGGTTGCACTACCGGGATGCCGGATGCCAGGGCTTCCAGCAGATACACACCAAAAGCTTCTCCTTTTCTCACTGGAACGGAGAGAAGGGCGATGTTCCGGAGGAATTCCATCCGGCCATCATTTTCAAAATCGGGATGAAACTCCACCTCATCTATTACGCCGGCATCACGAATTCTTTTACGGATACTTGCCAGGAAACGCTTGTCGGCTCCGGTAGATCCGCCCGTCAGAATCAGCTTAACCTGTTCAAAGCCTGCTTTTTTCTTCAGCAGAATGAATGCTTCCACCAGGATATCGAGACCGTTTTCCTGGCATAATCTTGACAAGTAACCAATGTTTAGCGGACGGTTTTCTGTTTTAATATATTCATAATCAGACGGTTCAACGCCGAGATGAATGGTGCCTAACTTATGGTCTGGAATAGCCAGTCGATCCTGAAGAAATCCGGAGAAAAACTGGCTCACCCCGATAAAACCATCGATAAACTCACCATTTTCGCGCATGAGTTGCCAGGCCTCTTCACGAAAGCGTGGTTTCATGATATCGACCCAGACGTCCTCATCTTGCAGGGAGCAGACCACAGGGATTCCGAGCTCCCGCTGCACTCGGGGGGCCAGGCCTGATAGTAGCGCATTGGAGAGGTGGATCACATCGGGCTGATAGTGATCACGAATCCATTCGATCATGCGGCTCAATTCTTCGTTTTGTTGCCCATGTTCCCCTTTGAGCATGGAGATGGTCATCTCTTCCAGTCCTTTGGCATCGGTAGAGCCGGCCATGCCGGCAGCCAGCTTCAGCATGGGCTTAGAGTTCAGCATCCGGTCGAACCAGGCAGGAGCATGCCTGAAGATGGGCATGAGTTGCTTGAGGTAGATGCTGATGGCGCCATAAAAAACTGGTATATCCTTACTATTCTGTTTGTTTTCAAATAGTGGCAGATACATGGGTAGGACAACCACATCGTGACCGAGCTTCCTGAGGGCATCAATATATTGGCTGTCGCGGAGGCAGTTGCCGCAGTAAAATGTGCCGCCGGAGCCAGGAATAATCTGAAGGATGCGCATAGTTGAAAAATGAGGTTATAAAAATTCCAGGTTATGATTTACCGAAGCAGTACACGTTTCCGTCGCTGGCTCCTAAGAAAATTCTGCTGTTCGAAATAGCTGGGTTGCTGCTGATCGGGCTGCCAATTTCGTAGCTCCAGAGCAGCTTCCCATTGGCCAGGTTCAGGAAAATCAGATCGCCACGCATATTGGTGATTATCACCGTGTTCCGGGCGATCAGGGGAGAGGCGTCAACTTTTTCTCCTGTATGATATTTCCACAGGATGGATCCGTTCTGGAGGTCAAAACAGTACACCTGTTTATCGCGACTGCCGGTTACGACCTTGTCCGACTGGATGGCGGCTGAAGCTACAAAGGGGAGTTGTACCTTGTCGTTCAAGTATTTCCAGCGATTTTTCTTTTCAATAAGATCGATGCAGGTGACTCCGCCATCATAATCCCCTACCACTGCCATATTCTTGCTAACAGGTACAGATCCGGGAACATAAGTAGATACGTCGATTTTGGTGATCGCTTTCCCGGTGGTGATATCCACCAGGTGAAGAAAGCCATCGCACCCGCCAAAGATGGCCAGGTTGTCCGCTACGGATGCTGCGCCGTTGATGAAATTATCGGATTCATATTTCCAGATTCCTTTGCCAGTGGTTGCATCGATGCAGTGGAGGTAGTAATCGTAACTCCCGACCAGGATGCGGGTTTGGGAGCCTGATCTCCACCAGTTTGCCGACCCACTGATTTGACCTTCAGTTAGATACTTCCATTTAACCTTTCCGTCAGTCAGGTTCAGCGCATAGAAGTTTCCGTAGAGATTACCCACGTAAACAGTACCATCGAGAATCAGTGCAGGGGCTTCAATAGGGTTTTCTGTGTTAAATTTCCACATCAGATTCCCCTTTAAGTCAAGGCAATAGACAAATCCATCAGTTGATCCGACCACCATTTTGTCATCAAAAACTACCGGTGAGGCCTTAATTTCATCTTCGGTTTTATAAGTCCAGAGCAGCTTGGGCTTTGCAGGAACCGATTCCTGCAGGTTACCCGACAGGGGTTGATCTCCCCGGAACAGGCCTGATTCGCTCTTTTTCGGGCTTGGGTGACCGATGAAAAATGCCAGGATGATCAGAATAGTCGTTTTCATTTTTTCTCCTTTTTTCGGGATAGAGCACCTGTCGGACAGGCATCAGCGGCTTCCAGAGCTGTCTTGGTAAGGCCTTGCTCCAGGCTTTGGTCGAATGGTATTCCTACCACTACATCAAAGCCTCGGCCAATGAAGGTCAGGCCAAGTTCTTCGCGATATTTTTCGGTTATCCGGATGCAAATTCCGCATTTGATGCACTTCTCTGGTTCATAAACAACGATCTCATGCTGAAAGTTCTTGCGAACCAACTTTCTTGATGGTCC
>JAAYIP010000336.1 GCA_012523435.1 Bacteroidales bacterium
ACGATCACTAATGCCCAGATCAAAAAATACTATCTCGACCACGCCGAAGATCTTCCGTTACAACATCCAATCATCAAAGGAGTCCTCATCAAGGTACCAGCTACTTCAACCAAGCTGAAAGAGTTTAGAAAGAACATTAAAGCGACGGAAGATCTGTCCTATACCAGCCTTTTCAGCCTCAGCGCTGAGTATGCCGAAAGTGTTGATTCCTACGAGGAGAAATGGATCAATTTCACGCTTCTTTTACAGCAAATTCCCGGAAATTTGGAAAATCAGGAGCAGTTTCTTACCCAATACCGTTATTTGGAGGCTGAAGACGATCAGTTTTTTTACTTTATCAAGATATTCGATTTTAAACTTACGGGAGAGGTACCACCGTTAGACTATATTGAACACGAGATTCGCGACCTTTTGCTGAATCGCCGGAAAATCGATTTTTTGCGTGAGCTTGAAGAGTCAATTTACAATGAAGCGGTTTTACAAAACCAGGTAGAAGTCTATGAAAACAGATAATAAACCCAATCCTATTCTACTGCTACTGTTCTTGCTGATGATTGTGCCAGGCTCACTGCTTGCACAGATCATCGGTCAGCAGGATCCGGTCATCATCGACCGGGTTATCGCCGTTGTTGGACGCCACCCCGTTTACCAGTCAGATCTGGAAGACCACATACGGCAACTCCGGAGTCAAGGAGTAGAATTTGCCGAAGATCCGAAATGTGAGGTACTGGAGTCTCTGCTCATCAGCAAACTCTTAGTCAGTCAATCGGAGATCGACAGTATCGAAGTAGCTGATGATGAAGTCCGCCGAGAGGTTGACAACCGGATAAAGAGCATGATGGCCTATTATCAGGGTGATGAACAGATGCTGGAAACCATGTTTAATAAAAAGATGGTAGAAATCACCCAGGATATGTTCAAACCGATGAAGGAACAGCTCATTGTTAGGCGAATGCAGCAGGAGATTTACAATAAACTAGAAGTAACTCCATCAGAGGTACAGAAGTTCTTTCGGAAGATCCCCGAGAACGAAATCCCACTACGTCCAGAGTCAATGGAAATCAGGGAGATCGCCCTTAAACCCAAAACTTCTGATGCCGAAATCGCCAGAATACAGGCACGCCTGTTAGAGTTCCGGGAACGAATTCAGAATGGTGAAAGAATGAGTACTCTTGCCGCCCTCTATTCCGAGGATCCCGGAACAGCTCCGCGAGGCGGTGAAGTTGGCTTAGTATTACGTAATAACCTGGCGCCGGAGTTTTTCGCTACAGCAATGAATCTTAAGCCAGGTGAGGTTTCCAGGATTGTCAAGACTGAATTTGGTTACCACATCATCCAACTGATTGAACGACGCGGTGATCTGATCAATTGTCGGCATATCCTTCTCATCCCAAAGCCCTCCTTGGAAGAACAGGAAAAGACCATTCAGCGGCTCGACAGCATAGCCCAAATCATCCGGGAAGGAAAGATAAAATTCGAGCAAGCGGCCACCCTATTTAGTGAGGAGAAAAATACCAGCAACAACGGCGGACTAATGGTCAACTTGGCTCAATCACAGAATTATAACACCACCTGGTTTGAGCCTCAGGAATTACCAAAGGAGGTCCTTGATGCCGTCAGAA
>JAAYIP010000368.1 GCA_012523435.1 Bacteroidales bacterium
CTACAAACCATGCCGTGTGGAACAGCATTTCAAACCCGGCCTTTCCCGCCGCGTCGAGAGTGCCGTAGGCCCCGCCGAAGACCGCCGGGCAGATAAACCAGTACAGCGCGCCAAAGGTCAGCAAGTCGAACAGGGAGCTGGGCGGGCCGATTATGATCATAAAGCTCTTTATAGAGCTGGCGTCCCACTTCCTCGGGACGTTGAGAAACTCAGCGTCCATGTTGTCCCAGGGCATTGTTATACACGTGAGGTCGTAAATCAGGCTCAGCGCGATGAGGTGTATCGGCAGCATCGGCAGAAACGGGAGAAACGCGCTCGCCGCCAGGACGGAAAACATGTTTCCAAAGTTGGAGCTCGCCGTCATTTTTATATATTTTATGATGTTTCCATAGGTTTTCCGCCCCTCGAGCACGCCCTGCTCTAACACGTTCAAATCCTTTTCCAAAAGGATTATGTCGGCGGATTCCTTGGCGATGTCCACAGCGGTGTCCACCGAGATGCCCACGTCGGCCTCCTTCATGGCCGGGGCGTCGTTTATCCCGTCGCCCAAAAAGCCGACGGTGTGCCCCTGCCGCTTGAGCGCAGCGACGATGCGGACCTTTTGTTGGGGGGAGAGCTTTGCAAACACGCTGTATTTTTCGACCTTTGCCTCAAGCTCTTCGTCGCTCATGGACTCGAGGTCCGCGCCGAGGAGAATCCTGTCCGCGTCGATGCCCACCTGCTTGCACACGGTCTTCGTCACCCCGTCGTTGTCGCCTGTCAGCACCTTGACAGCGACGCCGTGGGCGTTCAGCGCCTCTATGGCGCTGCGCGAGCTGTCCTTCGGCGGGTCGAGGAAGGCGAGGCTGCCGAGGAGCATCATTTCCGCCTCGTCTTCCACGGAGAAGGCGCCGGGCACGTTCGGGTTTGTCTTCTGGGCGACGAGGAGCATGCGCATCCCGTCGCCGTTGTACTGCTCGACGATCTCGCGGACCCCCCGCTCGATCTCCGGCGTGAGCGGCTCTGCGACGCCTTTGTACATCGCGTGGGTGCAGATGGAGAGCATCTCCTCGGCCGCGCCCTTTGTTATCATCTGGGTTTTCCCCAAACCGTCCGCCACGACGACGCTCATGCGGCGGCGGGAAAAGTCAAAGGGGATCTCGTCGACCTTTCTGTACCCCTTCCAGAGCTCGCCGGCCTTGCCCGACTCGGCGTATTCGAGGACGGCGACGTCCATGAGGTTTTTCAGGCCCGTCTGGTAATAGCTGTTCAGCACGGCGTGCTTCAAAACGCGCTCGTCGCGCTCGCCGTGTATGTCGAGGGAGTGCATGAGCACGACCCGGTCCTGGGTCAGCGTGCCGGTCTTGTCGGTGCAGAGCACGTCCATGGCGCCGAAGTTTTGAATAGAGCCCAGCTTTTTTACGATGACCTTCTGCTTTGACAGCTTTGAAGCGCTCTTTGCAAGGTTGGAGGAGACGATGACCGGGAGCATCTCCGGCGTCATGCCCACAGCCACGGACAGCGCGAAGAGAAACGCCTGCATCCAGCC
>JAAYIP010000064.1 GCA_012523435.1 Bacteroidales bacterium
CGATCAAAGGAAGGATTATTGCCACTCGACCAGGCCACCGCGCTAATACTTTGTTTGCCAGGATGATCCGCCAAGCAATCAAGCAGGAAAAGGCGAAATCGGTAGTGCCAGTCTTTGACCCGGCAGCTGAACCATTGATGGATATACAGAAAATTATGTCCGTCCTGCCACACCGACCTCCCTTCCTCTTGATCGACCGTATCATAGAAATGGATGAGTCAGGAGTTGTAGGAATGAAAAACGTGACCATGAACGAACCATTCTTTCAGGGACACTTCCCCGGTGAGCCGGTTATGCCCGGTGTGCTGGTGGTGGAGGCTATGGCCCAGTGTGGAGGAATCTTCGTCCTGAGTACGGTTGATCAACCCCAGGAATACAGTACATATTTTTTAAAAATAGATAATGTCCGTTTTAAGCGAAAAGTTGTGCCCGGAGATACTCTGATATTTAAACTGAAGCTACTGGATCCAATCCGGCGTGGTATTGCCCGAATGGGAGCGCAGGTCTTTGTTGGTAACCAGCTGGCAACAGAAGGAGAAATGGTGGCCCAAATCGTTCGTAATAAAGTGAATCAATCATGATACATCCCCTCTCATCCGTACACCCTGATGCACATATTGCAGAAACAGCTGAAATCGGACCCTTTGTTACCATCGATCAGGATGTGGTGATCGGGGATGGTTGCTGGGTCGGACCTCATGCTACCATTATGAACGGATCCCGTATCGGGAAAAACTGTAAGATATTTCCGGGATCAGTCATCTCAGCCGTTCCGCAGGATCTTAAATACAGGGGCGAAGAGACCACCGTGGAAATCGGTGACAATACCGTGATCAGAGAGTGCGTGACCATTAATAAAGGCACCAGCTCTTTTGGGAAAACCGTGATCGGGAATAACTGCCTCCTGATGGCCTACTCCCATGTGGCACATGATTGCCGGCTGGGTAATAATGTAATCCTGGTGAATTATGTGGGCCTGGCCGGAGAGATTGAGATCGGCGACTTTGCCTATCTTGGCGGGATGTGCGGCGTTCATCAGTTTGTGAAAATCGGCTCGCATACTATGATTCAGGGAGGATCTATGGTTGGGAAAGATGTGCCACCCTTTGTTCTGGCTGGGCGCGATCCGCTCCGGTTCGAGGGTATCAATGTGGTCGGACTTCGTAGAAGAGGCTTCACTGAAGCAATCATCGAGGAGATTCATGAAATTTACCGGTTCATTTATCAACGCGGACTTAATACCACGCAAGCCCTGGAGAAGATTGAGAACGAGTTGGAAGGTAACGGAGAACGTGATATGATCGTGGCCTTTGTGCGTAATTCTCAACGTGGAATCATTAAGGGCCCCTTTAACGATCCCGATGCTGGTCCGGTTTTGTAAAAGCATTCCAACCGCCAGCCTCTAAACTGGTGGTGGAACCATCAGAAAGTAAAAGCTCATACCCCTCTTCTGCCGGAACCATCCGGCCAATCAAACTAATACCGGGTACCCGGCTTAGAGTTTCCTGCTGCCCATCGCCAATAGTGAACAGTAGCTCGTAATCCTCCCCACCATTCAATACCGCAACCAAAGGACTCATATACATTTCTTCCGATAGACGGGCCGTCTCTTCGTGAATTGGCAACTTGTCAGCTTCAATCAAGCAACCGGTTCCCGAGGCTTCACAAAGGTGAATTAGGTCGGATGAGAGCCCATCCGATAAGTCAATCATCGAAGTCGGATGGATCCCTCCTTCAGTAAGTACCTGCCTCAACTGACGGCAGGCTTCTGGTTTCAACTGACGGCCAACAAGATAGCCGTAGCCATCTAAAGAAGGCTGATACCCCTGATCCTGTTGAAATAATCGATTTTCACGCAGTAACAACATCAATCCCATATAGGCTGCACCCAAGTTGCCAGTGACCGCAATCCAATCGCCCGGTCGGGCTCCGCTGCGATAGACAATATCCTTGCTACTCCCTGTTCCAAGGGCAGTTATGCTGATGGTGAGCCCAGTCAGGCTCGCACAGGTGTCTCCCCCGGCAATGTCTACACCATACTCCCGACAGGCTAATTTGATGCCCGCATAAAGTTCATCAATCGCTTTCAAACTCATCTTCGACGAAATCCCAAAGCTGACAATCTCCTGTCTCGGCTGAGCATTCATCGCGAAAATATCCGAAAGATTTACTACTACTGATTTGTACCCCAGGTGCTTAAGTGGGGTGTAAGTCAGGTCAAAGTGAATCCCCTCCAGGAGTAAGTCACTTGTTACTACCGTCATCTCTCCTTCATGGTTCAGAATCGCAGCATCATCCCCAATCCCCTTCACTGTCCCAGGTTGCAACAACGTGATGTCACTGGTCAACCGTTCAATGAGCCCAAATTCACCAATCGTTTCTATCGTATTCTTTTCCTCTTCGCTCATGTTAGATCCCTCTCTTAAACCAGCGAAAATAGCACAACAGTCCGGATTTATCCCTTCTGTTTTATTAACTTTGCAATTTATTTAGAAAATTCTAAATAATTTTGCACGCTTTGCTATCGCGGGATTTAAAGTGATGAATAACGACCAGGATCAGATCATTCGGGATGTTACCCAAGGGGAATACAAATACGGTTTTGTTACCGAAGTTGAAAACGATGCTCTCCCTAAAGGACTGAATGAGGACATCATTCGGCAACTTTCAGAAAAAAAAGACGAGCCGGACTGGATGCTCGAGTCCCGTCTCAAAGCCTTCCAATACTGGAAGACTATGAAGATGCCCAATTGGGCTCATCTTAAGGTGCCGACCATCGACTTTCAGGATATCATTTACTATTCGGCACCAAAACAGAAGGCCACGACCGGATCCCTCGAAGAGGTGGACCCCGAATTGTTGCGGACTTTTGACAAGCTAGGGATTCCACTCAATGAACAGAAACGGCTTACTGGTGTAGCTGTGGATGCTGTCATGGACAGTATCTCTGTGAAAACTACATTCAAAGAAACTCTGGCCGACTTAGGCATTATCTTCTGCTCATTCAATGAGGCTATTCGGGAACACCCCGACTTAGTCCGCAAGTATATGGGTTCGGTAGTACCCTATCGGGATAACTACTTTGCCGCCCTGAACAGCGCCGTATTTAGTGATGGCTCCTTCGTTTTTATCCCGAAAGGAGTACGTTGCCCGATGGAATTATCCACCTACTTCCGGATCAACGCTGCCAATACCGGGCAATTTGAGCGAACACTGATTGTTGCTGAAGAGGGCTCCTTTGTTAGCTACCTGGAGGGCTGCACCGCTCCTATGCGGGATGAAAATCAGCTCCACGCAGCAATCGTTGAAATCGTCGCTAATACCGATGCCGAAGTGAAATACTCCACCGTTCAGAACTGGTACCCGGGCGACAAAGAGGGAAGAGGCGGGATTTATAACTTTGTGACAAAGAGAGGAATCTGCCTGGGCGACCGCTCCAAGATCTCCTGGGCTCAGGTGGAAACCGGCTCAGCAATCACTTGGAAGTACCCCTCCTGCATCCTCCGTGGTAATAGCTCCAGCGCCGAATTCTATAGCGTTGCCGTTACTAATAACCACCAACAGGCCGATACCGGAACCAAAATGATCCATATCGGCAAAAACACGAAAAGTATCATCGTGTCAAAAGGAATATCCGCCGGGAAAAGCCAAAACAGCTATCGTGGCCTGGTGAGAATTACCAAGAATGCCGAAAACGCAAGAAACCATTCTCAATGCGATTCTCTACTGTTGGGCGACCAGTGCGGAGCCCATACCTTCCCCTACCTCGAAGTGGATAACCAGTCGGCTGTCGTGGAACACGAAGCAACAACCTCTAGAATTGGCGAAGATCAGGTTTTCTATTGCAATCAGCGAGGAATTGATACCGAAAACGCTATTGGCTTGATAGTCAATGGTTATGCAAAAGAAGTACTGAATCGTCTCCCGATGGAGTTCGCCGTGGAAGCCCAAAAACTGCTTCAAATAAGCTTGGAAGGCAGTGTTGGGTGATGGGCGATAGTTAAAATAAATGACATTCAGATAGTCAGATAGATAGTTAGTTAGATAGTTAGATAGAATTGCCAAATGTTAGTGATAAAAGATTTGCGAGCAACCGTTGAAGGTAAGGAGATTCTTGCCGGTATCAACTTGGAAGTCAATGCAGGGGAGGTGCATGCCATCATGGGGCCTAACGGATCGGGGAAAAGCACCCTGTCAGCCGTGCTGGCTGGCCGGGATCTGTTTGAGGTTACCCAGGGATCGGTAACCTTTAACGGGAAAGACCTTCTGGATATGGCGCCCGAGGTCAGAGCCCGCGAAGGCCTCTTCCTTGGATTCCAGTACCCGGTGGAAATCCCCGGCGTATCCATGGTCAACTTCATGCGAACTGCGGTGAACGAAAACAGAAAGTACCGGGTCCAGCCCGAAATGAGTGCATCCGTTTTCCTGAAATTGATGCGCGATAGTAAAGCACTTGTGGAAATCGGTACCGCCCTGACTAACCGGTCGGTTAATGAAGGCTTTTCGGGTGGCGAAAAGAAACGTAACGAAATATTCCAAATGGCCATGCTCGATCCTACTTTGGCCATTCTCGATGAAACCGACTCAGGTCTCGATATCGATGCATTGAAAACGGTGGCTAACGGAGTCAATCGCTTGAAACGACCGGATAATGCAGTGATTGTTATAACTCACTATCAGAG
>JAAYIP010000065.1 GCA_012523435.1 Bacteroidales bacterium
TAACAGTCTCAAGTATAAATTCTCCGCCTGGTTGGCTAATCAACTGTAAATATTTACTATGCTCCTCAACGAACTTAATAACCTCATCTGTGTTTTTGAATTTATTTGGATCAATAGACAAATAAAGTTCATCACATGCTCTACCAAATGATTTATACCCTTTGGACTCTTCGTATACTCTTAGTTCAGCAAATGATAAGGAGAAAACAACCTTGCGATAGTCATTATATTCTTCTGTTGATTTGAAAGAAGCAATTTGACCATCATTTGAATCTCCAATTATTGTATCTTTTTCCTTTGAGCAACCATTGATAATGATTAGTGCAATAAGGAGACAAAATAACTTAGCTGTTGCTTTTAATTTTGTTTTCATAAATAATGTTATTATTCATTAGAAAAATCAGACTATTAATGTACTCACTTAGGATTTTCACATAAGGAAATGATGAATTCTTTATTTGGCGTAATCCTCCTTTCTTCATTGTTAAGAAAGTCCAGGCAGGAAGCAATTACTTGCCAACGAGAAGAACTTTCTGCCTTTTCTTTCCTGTGTTAGAATTTTAAATAGAGTCTGTCTTTAAAGTATATACTAATTGAATTCGAATTTGCAGGTTTAAGCAGGATCCATAGTATGGAAGTTTTCAGCCAGCAAAGTGCGTAATTGAGCCTCCTTTTGATCAATCGTATCCAGAAAACGGGTGATCACTAACCGCAACACGGCAAATTTCTCGTAGTACTTGTTGTACATAAACTTCTTCTTTAAAAATCGCCACATCAGTTCTATCAGGTTCGGATTGCTTGATGTCGGTAAATAGAGGATAACCAACCTGGTTTTTGTTAGAAAACTTGGCATGAAAGCAAAGTAAAATAGTCCATTTGAGAGAGCTGTCCATGAATTAGACCACTTGTCAGCACCGATAGTTAATAATACCTTCAAATCAGTTCAGTATTGGTATAGCAATCTTACAAAAAGTCGAGATGCATTTCTGGCGGAAGTTTTCCACTTTTTTTAGAATCTAGAAATCAATAAACGACAATAGGTCAGCGAAATACCCCCCCCGGCTAATGAATGGAGAGATTTTCCTAATTCTCAAAATATCCGGCGTCGATTTGCAGAAGATTGCATATCTTTATCCATCCCCCAAGACTTGAAACCAACACTTCGAACCATGACCAAACAACAAACCAATCAAAAGTTCTGTGAGGCTCTTAAAAATCTGATAGTGCAGCTTCCCGTAAGGAAAGGATACAGCCTCAAACATGCAAGTCAACTCGCCAGGATCGATTTGTACAAGTACCGGCAGGAAGGCATCTCGCCGATGACGCTGAGCTTGAAAAACTATTGTGACACCTTTCAAATTGACCCGGCTTGGTTGATCCGCTTGGCTGACGAGGTGGCAGCGGAAAAAATGACGGAAGGACGAGCCTTAGAAATCCTGCTCAGATGGCCGCAGTTTAAAGGCCGATTTGAAACAGCGGCGAGGATTGCAATTGATGAAACCCTCAAAGAGCTGCACGTGTAGCTTTTTTGTATTTTGCGGAACCGGAGAGTGGGTTGTGGGTTGTGAGTTGTGGGTTGTGGGTTTTTTGTCTGATTATGAGAAAACTATTAGCGGTTAGTGTATGCATGTATCTGTGCGTGACACAGGTGGCATTTGGTTTTCAGAGTTCCAAGGGCACGATCTCTGAACCTTCTCAACTGTTAGATGGCAGAAAGGCTGTTGCCCATTGGACATGGAATTCGGGGGAGCAGAATCCGAAGAACACGTATTTACTGTTCAGGAAGACTGTTGATTTGAATGAATGCCCGGATAGTGTGGTTGCATATATTTCCGCGGCAGCGGTGGCCGATGTGTATGTGAACAGCAAACTGGTTGATCGCTGCCCGATGAACTGCGACCCGGAATATCAGGTTTATGAAAAATTCGATCTGACTCACTGGTTTCAAAAAGGTGAGAATGTTATCTCGGCCGTGGTTTATAACTTCGGGATCGGGATGCATCACCGTATACCCAGCCGGGGCGGTTTCTTCTTTCAGGGAAAAGCTATTCTGCCGGATCATTCGGTAGTCGATATCAATACCGATGGATCGTGGCTCGTTTCGGGGGAAAGCGGCTGGGATTCCAATACGGATTTGAGAACAGCAGGGGATGCAAGCGCTCCCAACCTGATCGGGTTTATCGAACGGTTCGATGCACGGAAAGCGGATGCGGGATGGATGGATGTCGGATTCGAGGATTCCGGATGGGAGAGGGCATCTGTAATTGGAATTCCACCGATAGCCCCATGGAACAACATCGTAATGGTGGAAAGGCCTATCCTGTTTAGGGAAGAGGTGCGGCCGGTCGATCATTGGTACCTGAACGGCTGGGTGGTCTATGATTTCGGGACTGAGGTAACGGGAGTACCGGTTATCAGGCTTAATACTTTGGAAGAAGGAACCGATATTACCATCGGGACGGCTGAAAGGCTTTTACCCGATGGTACTCCGGATTTCCATCGGAGGGTGAACTACGAAGACCATTATATCACCCGGATGGGTGACCAGGAGTGGAATCCCTTTGCCTGGCGGGGATTCAGGTACGTTACGATGCCGGTAAACAGTAGCATTATTATCGAGAGTATTTCGGCCGTCAACCGTCATTTTTCGGTGGAGGATGCCGGGCAGTTCGAGTGCTCCGATCCCCTGCTCAACCGGATCTGGAACGCTGGCCGCCTGACAATGAAATGGTGCTGTCAGGATACCTACATGGATACCCCCTGGAGGGAGCAAACCCAGTATATCGCCGGTGATTCACGCTATCTCCAGCAATATGCCTTCTATACCTCAGGAATGAGTTCCGAGTTTTTAACCCGATATAATATTTTGTCGGGTGCCTGGTCGCAGCGCTGGATGCCCGATGGCTCCATCCGCTCCCGGTACCCCACCGACTGGCTGCTTGGCGAAGGAACATCGGCTTATCTGGTTGATTATGAATTGGAATGGATTCTGATGGTGGGTGAATACTACCGGTTATTCGGCCGGGAGGATTTGGTAAAACAGGTGTATCCCAACCTGGAAAAACTGATGACCCGCTATGAAAGCCTCATCGGCAAAGCGCATGGTGTTCTGTCGGATGTTCCCGGATGGATCGTGCTCGATCATCCGGATACTTATCCGATGGATGAGCAGAAAGAAATCACGGCCTTGAACTGCCTCTATTACGGGGCATTGAATCAGGCTTCGTGGTTTGCCCGGGAGGTGATGGAGGATCCCGAAAATGCCCAAATTTGGTGTGATAAGGCACGACATCTGAAGGATAACATTCAGAAGTGGTTGCGGTGCCCGATTCAGCATCTCTATTTCGATAGTTACGGCAGCACTCAGTTCAGTCAGCAAACCCAGGTGTATGCTCTTCTTTATGGCCTGGTAGAGAAGGAAGACCAGGAAACCGTGATCGAATATATCACTTCACAGGACCGCCACAGCGAGCAGTCATTTGCCTATTACGTGGTGGGATCGGTGTTTGACACTGAAGAGCAGTGGGCGCTTGATTATATCCGGAAATACTGGGGCGGCCAGATGCAACTGCCCACCTGGAACGGTGGCTGGCACGAGGGCTGGAACATTGCGGATTGGGGTGATATCGGTTCTACCTCGCATGCCTGGTGTTCAGGACCGACGGCCATTCTTCCGCAGAAAGTACTGGGTGTTGAACCCGTCAAGCCCGGATGGAAAGTATTCAGGATTAAACCTCATCCGGGAGACCTGCAATGGGCCCGGGGGATCGTGCCTTCGCCTTTTGGCGACATCGCCATAAGCTGGACCCGAGGGAATGATCAGGTAAACCTGACTGTCGTTGTTCCGGAAGGCACATCAGCCCTGATCAAAACAAACGATCAGGGCGAAGTACGCGTAAGCAGCGGTACCCATCGGTTCTCAATATCTCTGTAAAGCATGTTCTTCGTGGGATACTTTTTGTAATTTGCTTCGCGAAAACCATAAGATTGTTGCAGGTTGCAGGTTATTACGGGCTATTGGTTAACACATTGGCACATTAACACATTATAATAGCTCCTAATTTATGTTAGCACAGATTAAGCTTAAATTTACATCCATGGTAAAGCAAAAGCGAAAGAGTGCGAAAGCAAAAGCTCAACTGGTGTTGGAGCTTTTAAGAGGCAAACCGATCGAAGAGGTTAGCCGGGAGAACCAGGTTACGATAGCTGACCTGAGTGAGTGGCGGACAACCTTTCTCAAGGCGGGAGAGGATGGCTTCAAGAAGCATCCGGAGGATAGCCGGATTGCTGAGTACGAAAGGGCTTTGGGCCGGGCGCAGATTGATCTGGAGCTGTATAAAAAAAAAGAGCAGTTCCTGAATGCACTAAAAGGGAGTTCATCGAAACGGTGAAGATCCAAAAGAGCGAAACGATGAAGGTAATCTTTCCAATGAACCGGATACTGGCAGTTGCAGACCTTACGTCTGCAGCTTATTACCGAAAAAGGCCAGTTGGAAAGGAGAAAGCCCGTCGTGGCCCAAAACCAAAGATCAGTGACGAAGACCTGCTGGTTGAGATCCGGACGGAAATCCTGACGAGCACTTTCATGGACGAGGGGTATAAAAAGATCTGGAGAAAGCCAAATTGGAACAATCGTATCTGAGGCAGGAGATCGCTAATTTGAAGCGGATGTTGTTCGGCAAAAAAAGCGAACGATTTGCCAAAGATCCAACACCAAAACCCCAAGA
>JAAYIP010000337.1 GCA_012523435.1 Bacteroidales bacterium
ATGGCCACATAGTCGATCCGATGCTTGGGATCCGAGGATTGCCGGAAGACAAACCGGTCAAATCGCTCAAGCTCGGTAAAGAATTGAGTTTCAGGGAAATAGGAGTCAAGAATCCCAACACTGTCGCTCTTGTCTAACGCACAAAGTAACTGATTTCCGGTTTCGAGGATGGCTTTCAGATGCCGCTCTGCGACGAAACCGGCGGCTCCAATTAACGCAAAATTCATATCTTAACAGACTCCGATTGGATGGCAGATTTTTTTGCTGACTGTAAAGGTTCGCCAGCTCCGACTTGTGATTTCTGCCTGTTTTTGACCATAAAAATCGGTATCAGCGTGACTGCCAAAGCGCCAAATAAGATTATCATAGCCAGCGCGAACGGCTGCATATCGCCAAGGGCAAAGGCTAAAACCGTGAACGCCAGGTTAACAGTGACGATGATGACTGTGGCTGCCAAGTGGCTGAATCCCAGTTTTAACATATAATGGTGCAGATGAATCTTGTCGGGATAGAAGGGCGACTGGCCCTTAATGATCCGGGTGAAGGAAACCCGCAGGGTGTCAACAATGGGAATGATGACGGTGCTCATCACGATGATCGGAAAGCCCTCCCAGTTCGTGAAATCGTTGGGGAATGATCCGATTTCAAGAATCTTGATAGCCAAGATGGAGATGATGAATCCTATCAACAGGGATCCGGCATCCCCCATGAAAATCTTGTATTTCTTACCCCAAACATTGAAATAGAAGTAGGCGCTGAGGCTCCCCACTAATGAAAAGGCCAGCACCGAATAGAACCCTTGATTGGTGGCAAACAGCCAGGTCCCCAGTACCGCAGCACTGGTGATGCCTATCCCGCTGGCCAGACCGTCAATTCCGTCGAGGAGGTTGAAGGCGTTGGTGATGCCGATGATCACAAACACGGTGAAGAAATAGCTGAACCAGGTAGGTAATGTGTAGATTCCCAGAATCCCATAGAACGACACGATGCGAAACCCAAAGGCAGAAATGATGATGGCACACGCCAATTCATAGATGAGCTTGGTGCGCATCGGCATGTCAATTAGATCATCTTTGACCCCCATCATGAACAAAAAGATCATCACCGGAAGGAAAATCTTCAGGAAGTGAAATTCAAAAGAGGGAGTGATAAAACTAGTTGCGGTGAGTGTGGCCAACAGGATGGCCGCTCCTCCCAGTAGCGGAACATCACCATTGTGGCTGGTTCGACCGTTCATCTTGGCTACCAGGCCATTAGCCTTGGCAGTCCGAACTATTGGTGGTATGGCAACGAGGGTGATAACCATCGCTAATACCATCGCACCCATGGTGTATGGATCGAAGATGAAATGAAACATAGTTTTACTTTTCAGGTGGCTTGATTGGCAAAGATAATAAAAGCGTTACTTGTTCGGGTTCAATAAGACAAAATTAATGCATTTTTAACAACTGCACCAAATTTTATCGATCATTACTCGACAGTAACCGATTTAGCAAGATTTCGAGGTTGATCCACATTGCATCCGCGGAGGAGGGCGATGTGGTAAGCTAACAGTTGTAGGGGAATGACGGAGAGCAGCACCGAAAATTCGGGGAGGGAGTTGGGTACCTGGATAATATGATCCGCCAGTGGGTAGATGGTCTGGTCGTCTTCGGTGACAATCGCGATGACAACCCCTTTCCGGGCTTTGATTTCCTGGATGTTGCTCACAACCTTCTCAATGGTCTGATCGTGAGCCGCTACCACCACCACAGGCATGTGCTCGTCGATGAGCGCGATGGGACCGTGCTTCATCTCGGCTGCCGGGTATCCTTCGGCGTGTATATAGCTGATCTCCTTAAGTTTGAGGGCTCCTTCTAGGGCTACGGGGAAGAAAACCCCGCGGCCTAAATAAATGGCATTATTATGATTATGAAATAGTTGCGCGATCTGCTGCACCTCGTCATCACGCTCCAGCGTGCGCTGCAGTTTCTCCGGCACCCCGGTGAGCTCGGCAATGAGCTCTTCGTAGCGTTCCTGACTGAGAGTGCCATTGTTCCGCCCGACGAGCAGCGCCATCATGATCAACACGGTCACCTGCGCCGTAAAGGCTTTGGTGCTGGCGACGCCAATCTCCGGTCCGGCATGGGTGTACACGCCAGCTTCGGTTTCCCGACTCACGGACGACCCCGCCACATTGCAGATCCCGAGCACCGTGGCTCCCAGCTCCCGCGCCAGCCGCACCGCCGCCAGGGTATCGGCCGTCTCACCACTCTGACTGATGGCAAGTACCACATCCTCCGGCCCCACAATGGGCCTACGATAGCGAAATTCGGAGCTGTATTCTACCTCTACCGGCACCCGCGCGAGCTCTTCGAAGAAATATTCCCCGACTAACCCGGCATGCCACGAGGTGCCACACCCGGTGATGATGATCCGCCGCGCGGCAAAAAGCTTGGGCAATACCGCATGCAACCCGCCTAATACCAACCCCGACCCATCAGGTAACACCCGTCCCCGAAAGGTGTCGCGTATGGCCGCCGGCTGCTCAAAGATCTCTTTCAACATGAAATGAGCATACCCGGCTTTGTCTATCTCACCAATGGTTAGGCCAATTTCTTGAATATGAGGCTCATGCGTGATGTTACGCAAACTTTTTAGTTCGAGTTTGTCGCCAGAAATGAGAATGAAATCGTCATCTTCTAAATAGATCACCTGCTGCGTGTGCTCGACCAACGGGGTGGCATCGGAGGCGAGAAAGTATTCGCCAGAGCCAACACCAACCACGAGCGGACTGCTCTTCCGGGCAGCAAAGAGCCGGTCATGCTCATCGCGACAGGCTACCACGATGCCATAGGCCCCCTTGACTTTGCCCAGCGCCATCCGGATGGCCTCCTCAGCAGTGAGGTTCCCTTCGAGATATAAGTGCTCGATGAGGTTCACCAACACTTCCGTGTCCGTTTCACTCACAAAGTTGACCCCGCGGGATTGTAAGTGTTTCTTGA
>JAAYIP010000338.1 GCA_012523435.1 Bacteroidales bacterium
CAGGGCTCCTACTCGTGGTGGCAGTGGGCACCACCTATTTCTTCAACTATTACCTCATCCCACGATTCCTTCTCACCAAAAGATACGTGCTTTTTGCGCTTTTAACCCTGTTCACCGGCCTGGTTTCGCTGTGGCTGGAGATGTTGGGTATCTTGACTATCTTTTTACATCTGATCACCCGGTTCAGTTCAACAGGCAAGGGCTTGCCATTCATGATCGATCCGGTCTTTCTGATTGCAGGATTATATTGTGTCATCCTGGCCGGTGTTGCGATCCGTCTCATCCGACTAGCCTTCAGATTGCAGTCTGATCAGATGACCCTGAAAAACAGGAATCTCGACGTGGAAAACAAGCTGAAAGAGTACAAACTGAACGCTTTAAAGGCTCAATTTCAGCCACACTTTCTGTTCAACACACTGAACAACCTATACTGGCTTACCCTGAACAAATCGGAAGAAGCACCTGGACTAGTTCTCAAATTGAGCGACCTGCTCGATTATAGCCTGTATCGGACCAAGGAGAACCGGGTTCCACTGACCAATGAGATCCAATATTTACACAATTATCTGGATATCATAAAAATTCGATTTCAGGATGCCTCTCGCATTCGCTTTGGTATCCTGGGCGATCCCGGCAACCGAATGGTGGCACCCTTGGTTTTCATCACCTTCCTGGAAAATGCCTGCAAACACGGCTTATCACAGCTGATTTCCGATGCATGGATAAAAATCTTGCTTGAGATCAATGAGTCATCAATAATCTTCTCAATTACAAACAATTACCTGCCCAGTGAAAACCTTTCAAAGACTGAGTCGGGCATCGGACTAGCTCAGGTAAAATCACGATTGGATCTGCTCTACCCAGGACTCCACACACTGAATATCACCCAGAATAATAATGAATTCCACGTCAACCTGGTCATCCATGAATAAACTTGCTTCGTTTCTGAAGTCTTGCCTGATCGTCGACGATGAACCTAATGCCATCCGGATCATCGAAACTTACTTACATTCCTTCCCCAATCTCCGCTTAGTTGGCAGTGCCCGTCACGCTCTTGATGCGTTGACCATCCTGCAGACACAAAAAATCGATCTTCTGTTTCTCGACATTCAGATGCCGCGGATTACCGGCTTTCAATTGCTGAAATCTTTGCAGGAGCCTCCAACGGTGATCATCACCTCAGCCCATCGGAATTATGCTTTGGATGCTTTTGATTTTCAGGTTATGGATTATCTTCTTAAGCCAGTCTCATTTGAGCGGTTCTCCAAAGCGGTTGGTCGATTCTTCGAGTTACAATTTGATAATGAGCATGATGAACCCGGCAATATTGATCCAGAATCGATGCTGATCATCAGGAGCGAGCGGAGAAGTGTCAGGATTCCTTTTCGCGACATTCTATACCTGGAAGCCATGGGAGATTATGTGGCGATTTACCGTTCCGGTGGGGAAAGACACCTGACTCTCGAAACCCTGACCCGACTGGCCGACCGGCTGCCAAAAAATGAGTTTAACCGGATACACCGCAAGTTTGTCATCAACAGGCGGCACATCCGGGCAACTAATCATCACTCGGCCTTTATCGGCGATCGGGAATTACCGATTGGCCCCAACTATCGGCCTTTGATCTGAAAGCTGAAACCACCGGAGGCCTCTTCGGTCACAACTTTCACGACCCATTTTCCGACATACGAATCAGGCTCCTGATCGGCAAACCGGATCGTTTGTCTCAAGTTAACATCTGCCAGAGGAGAGAGCGTGTACTCGTTAAAAAGAGTCCCATCAGGCTTCTCAATGGCAATGTACACCGAACCCTGATCAATCGCCCCGTTAATCACCAGCGACATCCCAGTCATTTCCTTGCTAACTTCATAAGGGAAATCAGTTGATGACGTCTCTTCCTCCAGCTCCTTCGTGACAACCAGTATGTTCTGATCACCAATCCACCCATACACCTCATTCCTGAAATGTGGAGGCGATACAAATTGGCGTCGCAATTCCAGCTTTTTTTGGCTTAGCTCCCGATGAACATGGGTCATTTCCTGATGAAAATTCTCCATCACATGCTGATGTTCCTTTATAATCCGGTCTTTCGCCTCCAATACCTCCCGCTTGATCTGTTGTAGGTCCTCTTTGTCAATCGGACTGGTCGAGTAGCAAACCACACTGGATTCTTTGCCGGTTAATTCGTTGAGCTTTTGATTCTGGCGCTCAATCTTACGCTTGATTCGTTCAACTTTCCGGCTGTTCACCTCCTGGCAGTTAGCAACATTGGTGCTGGTCATTAGTAACGCCACGAGCAGGGGTAAAAACATCATTGGTTGCATCATAATTTAATGATTTGGTTGTCCGATAAAAATACCAAGAGCCTGTCTGGTTGAGGGTTAATGTCTGGTTAACGTGGTGTTAATCCTGTTCTGCGCTGAATTGCTACTTTTGTCACAAAACATACAACCATGAGAAAAGCGATACTGAGTACAGCATTGATCTGTCTCGCTATCTGGCCAACCACCGGCCAGATCAATCCGGATCTGTCAAGTTATGTCAATCCGTTTGCCGGAACAATGAACATGGGACATACCTTCCCGGGCGCATCAATGCCCTTCGGGTTCGTCCAACTCAGCCCGGATACCGACACAGTAAGCTATGAGCTGAACGGTCGATATAACGGGGATGTGTATCGTTATTGCGCTGGATATCAGTACGATGACCCCACTATCGTTGGTTTTAGCCATACCCATTTCAGTGGCACCGGTCACAGCGACCTGGGTGATTTTTTGATGATGCCATCCACGGGTCCACTGAAACTGAACCCGGGCACAGCCGATCACCCGGAATCAGGATATCGTTCGAGATACTCACACGATCAGGAGATAGCAGAGCCAGGATACTATTCCGTCATGCTCGACGATTACGGGATTCAGGCGGAGCTGACAGCCACCACGCGCGTAGGCATACACCGCTATACCTTCCCCGAGGCCGGTCCGGCACATATTCTGCTCGATCTGATTTCAGGGATATATAATTATCAGGATAAGAATGTCTGGACCTTTGCACGGATTGAGAATGACACACTGGTTACCGGCTATCGGCAAACCAACGGATGGGCCCGGACGCGAACGGTCTATTTTGCCATGACATTCTCTAAACCGATTAGTCAATATGGACACCGCAAATACGACCGGTCAGTTTACAATGGCTTCTGGCGCAAATTTGACGAATCACGTAATTTCCCCGAGATGGCCGGACACCAGATCAGGGCGTGGTTCGATTTCGATGTGAAAGCCGGAGAACAGGTGATGGTCAAATTCGCGCTATCACCAGTAAGTACTGCCGGTGCCGTAGAAAACCTGATGGCAGAAGCACCAGGATGGGATTTCGAACAGTTCAGGCAGGGGAGCCGCGAAGCATGGAACCGCGAGTTGGGGCGCATCCACGTGGAAACCATGAATGAGGAGCACAAAAGAGTGTTCTATACCGCTATGTATCATGCCTTTCTGAGTCCATCAACCTATATGGATGTGGATGGGCAGTATCGCGGCCTGGATCAGAATAACCATCAGGCTGATGGTTTTATCAACTATACCGTATTCTCTCTTTGGGACACCTATCGCGCTCTGCATCCGCTGTTTAACTTCATTCAACCATCCCGCAATGCCGATATGGTCAAGTCAATGATGGCCCACTACGACCAAAGCGTTCACCGAATGTTACCAGTCTGGTCACACCATGCCAACGAAAACTGGTGCATGATCGGATACCACGCTGTACCAGTTCTGGTTGATACCTACATCAAAGGAAACCTCACCATGAACCCTAAACCCGTGCTGGATGCTGTCGTTACTTCAGCGACCAACGGCTGGTACGACGGACTGAAATACTACATGGAACTGGGATATGTTCCGGAAGATAAGAATGGATCATCCGTTTCAAAAACCCTGGAGTATGCGTATGACGACTGGTGTATTGCTGAGATGGCAAAAAAGATGGGCAATATGACTGTTTATGAGCAGTTTAAGGCCAGATCAGAGAACTACCAGAACGTCTATGACTCCCGGATCGGGTTTATGCGTCCACGCTTGTCAAATGGAGAATGGAAACAGGATTTCAACACATTAGCAACTCATAATCAAGGTTTTATTGAAGGAAATGCTTGGAATTACAGTTTGTACGTTCCCCACCAGGTTGAGAAGATGGTGGAGATGATGGGTGGCTCGAAAGTGTTTGTCAGGCATTTAGACTCTCTCTTCACGATGGAATTGGACGACGAGCATTTTGCTCATACAGAAGATATTACACGCGACGGACTGATTGGGAATTATGTTCATGGTAACGAACCAGGGCATCATATCCCTTATCTGTACAATTGGGCCGGAGCACCAAAAAAGACACAAGAACGGGTTCGGATGATCCTGGAAACCATGTACCGGGATGCTCCTGATGGCTTATGTGGCAATGATGATGCCGGCCAAATGTCGGCCTGGTACATCTTCAGCGCGCTGGGATTCTATCCCGTCGCTCCTGGTTCTGACCAGTATGCCTTGGGTAGTCCACTGGTGAATTCTGCTGTGGTACAACTGGAAAATGGGAAAGTCCTGGAGATCGAGGCCGTCAATCAATCACCTAAAAATGTGTATGTCAAGAAGGTATTGGTTAATGGCCAGGATATCAAACGGTTATACATCACCCATAATGAACTCATGAATGGAGGGAAAATCACCTTCCAGATGAGCAGTCGGTAAGATACCGGTTACTTTTTCTTGGTCTCAAAAAGGCTTTTGAAATCCTCAAGGCCTTTCTTGAGCTCATTTCGTAACGTATCCATCGCTGGGTCTTGAGCATCCACCACAGTCGTTTCGTCTGCCATCTTGATACCATCAGGGATACGGAATTTATCGGCACTGATCGAAGCGTTGAGGTCTAGCTTGGTCACCTCCATGACCATCTTCCCGAAGATATTGGTTTCGGTTTTCATGGCGATATTCTGCCACACCCAGACTTTGGTTGACATGCCCTCCCAGATATCGCAGGTTTTACCAAGAACTTCGCCCTTACCGGTCTTTTTAAATCCCATGGATTCCCAGAGACTGTCGGCTTGTTCTGCCCACTCCTTCAACTCCTTCTCATCCAGGTTGATAATCTGGGTTTTGTAGCCCTCTTTTTTGATCAGATCAATAGTGTAGGTGATATTATCTTTAAAGATCACCAGTTGATTGGTTTCGGTCGTACTCCCGAATGATTTCGTTTTAAACTCATTATACTGAGCTGTCTTTCTACCATGGTCATCAATATAATGCTTAGCGGTTCCTGTGGTGTTCCCAGAGTAAGCATACTCGATAACAGCAGATTTGAATGGATACTGTGGCATCTGGTTTTTCTTTTGGGCAACCAGTGGTACACTTAAAAACAGTGCGCTTAAAATCAGCGCTGCGTTACGCATCACGTTTGTTTTCATAACATTAATTTTTTGGGATGTCAGGTTTTCTTTTAGCAAAATTAAACACTTTAGAAATAGAAAATCAGGTCTAAGTACTCTATTTCACGATTACTTCATCCAGGAAAACCCAAGAAGCACCTCCGGCACTGGGGTGCCAGGATGGATTCTTCAGGGTTCCACTAACCTCCAGTCGGATAAACCTCCCCTCTCCGCCCGTTGGATTAAAGCAGTAACTGCGGTTCACCGGCTCGTTCCGCTGTTCTAAACCGATCTCATACGTACCTATGGCACGGTAATCACTTCCATCGGCAGAAATCAGGCAGGTAACGGATCTGGGATGGAAAATCCAGCTTTTTGGGTCATACAGTGAGCCCAAACGGATGGTATCCATTTTAATCACCTGGCCCAGATCCAGGTCAACGGTAAAGTCGGTTGCCTCCCAGCCAACCCAGTGCACCTTATAGTCGTTGGCACCACTGACGCCATTAGTCAGATAGCTAACATCTCCGGAGGAGTATTTAGGTGATGCAGAGGGTTCGGCCTTCACCGCTGTCCGGAAAGCCAGATTTCCTTCCACCTTCAAATCAAGGAACCGTCGGGTAGATTCATAATAGTCGTCGGGTGTCAATCCTGATTCATTTAAAGACCTGACTCCTGCCTTTTGGCAGGTTTGGTAAAACGATTCCAGCATTTCGCTCATTTCCGGCCTCAGCAGGTAAACAGAATCCTCAATTTCAAACCACCCACGCGGAGTAAACATCTGATTCTTACCTATTTCCATTGCAGCATATTGCACCGGCAATTCATAAGTTTTAACATGCAGCAGTCGGACCGAGTCGCTCCTGACAGCCTCTTTTGCCCGTCGAAAATCCTCGAAATAGCGGTGCATCAGGTCTTCTGACAGAAAAGTTTCCTGATGGGCTGTTGGGTGGCCGTAGATATCGAGCCACTCCTTGGTTTTGATGATCTCTCCCTGCAAGGCATCTATATAGGACCGTATGAATGGGGCAGCCTTACCGAAATAGCCTGCCAGGAAATCATTAATCAGCGAATCCACATCCACACCAGGATTCCACAGAAGCCGGGCTAAGAGATAGGACTTCAGCTCGGAAAACTCATGCCCGGTATCGGTGTTGCTCTGTTGGAAGTGGTACAGCACATGATTGTCTGCGAATAGCTGGATATTAGGTTGAAGAACATGCAGGTTGGGGAAGGGAGTAATATGGTGGGAGAAGTTTACCGCATAATCCCACAGATAGATATGGTTGGCAATGCGTCCCCAATCAACGATATCGTTCATGAAGGAAGCACTCCGTTCATCTTCGGCGATCGGCTGACTGCGATTCAACTCAATGGTACACAGCATGATCTGAACGTTGCTTTCGGGAACCGTGACTCGTGGGGCCTGCCGGCTGTATTGATAAGCCAGGGTTGAGATGATCTTA
>JAAYIP010000339.1 GCA_012523435.1 Bacteroidales bacterium
CAAGCTGATGCCCAGCACGGCCTGCCGGGTGTACCAGGCCAGATCGACAAAAGGAACCCTGCCGGAAAAATAGACCCGGTCGGTTATTTTAAGCGTGTCTACCAATCCCTTTAATTTATCAAGTATAGCCCCGCCACCAACAACAAGAAAGCGATATTCAGGCAGATGCACCATCGCCCTTATCATCTCTTCCAACCCTCTGCCCACATTAACAGCACCCTGATAAAGAATGACCGGATGACCAGCAAAGGACTCCGGCAAAGATCCGATAGCAGGCTCGCCTTTTTGAATCAGAGGATAGTTAGGAAACGAACCTACTTTTACTCGGTAGAGCTCTTGATAAATATTCGCAATACTCTGATTAACAGTATATACTGTTTTCAAATGCGGAAAAATCCTTCTCTCAATTCGACGCCAGATGCTTTGAACTCGAGGACGGTTCACCAACTCCGGAACCTCGGTAAAATATTCATGCGAATCATAAACAATCCGTTTCCTCCGGATCCTTCCAACCAGATAAACAGCCGGGAGCGTGTCCAGATCGTTGGCAAGCATTACGTCAACCCTTTTAACCAACAGATATAGAAATAGTTGTACGTTATAACAGGCATAAAAAAAGGGGCCACTATTAATGAGTATTTTCAGCCGAAAACAGGAGTATGGCCTGCGTATTGGTTCCGAATACAAGAACTGGCGTCCAACAAGGAGTGGATTGTGGCCGCTTTTAAGCAGACTCATAGCCACTTTGTGAACCCTCTGATCTCCCACGAGATCGTTAGTTACTGCTAATATGACTCGCTTTCCCTTCAAATTCGTGATCTTTGATCGAAGATAATGAAATTGTGGTTGCGGAGGCCGTTCCCTCCTTATCTTTGCACCATGGTGAAAATAAAACGTAACGTTTCCCTTAAAGCGTATAACACCTTTGGTCTGGATGTGAAAGCCGACCTTCTGCTCGAGCCGGTCACGCTGGATGATGCGAAAGCGTGTATTGACGCAGCCGCTGAACATGGTGGAGACCCTCTGGTAATGGGAAGTGGCAGTAATTTACTCTTTATCAATGATTTTCACGGAACTATTATCCATCCGGATAACAATCTCCTCTCCATTATCGATGAAGATGAATCCCGGATCAGAATCAAAGCAGGAGCTGGAATGAAGATGGACGAACTCATTCAGTGGTGTGTTGAGCGAAATTATGGGGGACTGGAAAACCTATCGCTCATACCAGGGATGGTGGGGGCAGCTCCCGTTCAAAATATCGGAGCCTATGGGGTCGAAGTCGCCGAAACAGTTGAAGCCGTCCATGTTTTCGATCTGGTTTCAGGGGCAACCTTTTGGATGGATAACCGCGAGTGCCAGTTTGGATACCGCATGAGCCGGTTTAAGTCGGTAAAATACCAAGGCAAAATGATTTGGGAAGTCATTTTCTCCCTACACAAGAAACCGGATCTAAACCTCACTTACCAACCGCTAAAGGAAACCCTTGAAGGTAAAGAAGAGGTAACCCCTTTCGATGTCAGAAGTGCTGTCATTCAAATTCGGCAATCCAAACTTCCTGATCCTGTGAACATTGGGAATGCGGGTAGTTTTTTCAAGAATCCAGTAGTCTCTGAAGATCTAGCTTCGGGAATTATCAAAGAGTTTCCGGGTGTTCCGATCTACCAAATGGATAATGGCCAGGTAAAAATTCCGGCAGGATGGCTAATTGAACAGTGTGGCTGGAAAGGTTACCGGGATGGTGCCATTGGGATTTACCCAAAGCA